>JBOFNA010000074.1:0-1547 GCA_051658665.1 Oscillospiraceae bacterium | reverse complement strand
TCAAGCTCATCTTGTTCAAGGTCACCATCATTAAAGTCAGATGCAGTGTAAATAACATCATCTCTTGATGTGCAATATTCAACAATTTCTTTTACACTTTCAGCTATGCTTTGCGCTAAACTTTCTACCTCTTTTTGTGAATATTTGCCATTTACTTCTATCACAAATTTATTTTTCAATATTTTGCAATTTATATCTATTCCATATCTTAAAATATTTTCTTTTGCTATAAGTTTTCCAACATTAATATCACATATTTCAATATTACTATTTTTATTAGTTTCTACTTGCCCTAAATAGTTAAAGCATATACTAACTTCTTGTTCCTCAAGAGATTTTGCTCCATATTTTAGTACCCCGTACCCTATCCCATTATCTGGAATATGATTTAACATCTCTTTTGTACTTATTATTGTATCTTTAATATTTTCTCTTGTTTTTATTGAAACCGGATATATTGACGTAAACCATCCTACTGTACGATCTGTTTCAAGACCTATATCTTCTCTTCCATGTCCTTCTAACATTATCGTTACAGCTTCTTTTTTGCTCCATTTTTTGTAACCCTCAGCAAACGCCGATAATAATAAATCATTAATTTCTGTGTTAAATGCTTTATTTGCTTCATACAAAAGTTTATCTGTATATTCTTTTTCTATCCATACTTCACAGCTTTTATATTCTTTTTCCTCAACTAATAAAGGATCTGACTCCTTTAAAACTTCGTTCCAATAAGCAGTTTCTTTTATTTTATCATATTTATATATTTCATCTGCCCAGTCTTTATACGAAGCTGTTTTAGGTGGTAATTTTAATTCTTGTCCTAATTTTATTTGATAAATTAATGTTTCTAAATCTTCTACTAATATTCTCCACGAAACTCCATCAATCACAAGGTGATGTATTGAAATTAATATGTAATCTTCTTCAAGTCCTTTGTATAAAACGACCTGTATTAATTTACCACTTTCAATATCCATTTTCTTTTGAATATCTTCGTTTTCTTTTTCTATTTCTTCTTTTGTTGAAACTGTTTTTTCTTTTATTTCATAAGTTTTAATCTCTTTTGTGCTTAAAATTATTTGTTTCATACCTTCATATTTTGCTCTTAAAATATCATGGTGCTCTACTATTTTGCTGAAAACTTGCTCTAAGTTTTCAACTTCAATATAATCTCTTGGCACTTTTAAACAAACTGCTTGATTATAGTGGTTTGTATTTTTCAAGTTCATTTCAAAGAAATCTTTTTGGATTGGTGTTTTTTTAACTTCTCCTAAAACTTCTCCTTGTTCATATTGTCTGCCACTATATTCACATAGTTTTGTACTTAATAATCTTACACTTTTAGACTGTAGTATATCTTTTATTTCAATTTTATAACCTTTTTCTTTAAGTTTTGATACAATTCTTATCGCCTTAATTGAATCACCACCTAATTCAAAGAAATTATCGTCAATTCCAATTTGTTCAACTTGTAATATTTCTTCAAACACTGATGCTAATATCTTTTCTTTTTCACTTCTTGGGGCTAAATATTCTTTTTCGCT
>JBOFNA010000073.1:0-11652 GCA_051658665.1 Oscillospiraceae bacterium | reverse complement strand
GGTTACGTAGATAAAAGTACTTTACAACATATCGAACTTATATTAAATGAAATTAATGTAAATCCTACTGACAGACCAGTTGTAAAGCCTGCATTAGAGTACCTTGAAAAACTTAAAAAAATTAATAAAGATGAAAATTTAACAGTTGTTGCATTAAAACTTGAAGATGGCACCATAATAACTGGTAGAAACTCAACATTTATGTCTGCAACATCTGCATGTATTTTAAATGCTATTAAACAATTATCTAACATTGACGATAATATACACCTAATAGCACCTACTACTATAGACCCTATTATAAGCCTTAAAAAAGACACTTTAGAAGAAGTTGACCAAGTTTTAAACGCTGAAGAAATTTTGCTAGCTTTAAGCATTAGTGCTGTTATAAATACAGCTGCAAAAACTGCTTTGGATAATTTAGAAAAAATTAAAAATTTAGAGGCTCACTCTACAACAATTTTAAATAGATCTGATGAACAAATACTTAAAAAATTAAATATTAATGTAACTTGTGAGGCAGAATTTTTATCTAAAAGTTTATACTATAACAATTAGGAGATTTTATGATAATTTTAGCTAAAGATAATGAAAGTTTAATATCCCAATATGAAAACTTTGTAAAAACACATGAAAATGGTAGTTTTATGCAGTCCATAAAATGGACAAAGGTAAAAAATGAGTGGAACTTTGAAATAATACTATCTTTAGATAAAGACCAAAATATAATAGGCTCTATGTTGGTACTAATTAAAACTGTACCATTTTTAAAATGTAGCCTTTTATATTCTCCACGAGGTCCAGTTTGCGATTTATATGATAAAAATGTTTTAGGTGATCTTTTATCTGGTGTACAGCAAATAGCTGAAAATCATAACGCCTATGAGTTTAAAATCGACCCTTTTATACTTGAAGGAGATCAAGAGTTTGTAAAAATTTCAAAAGAGCTAGGGTTCACACACAAACCAAACCTTAAAGACTTTGAAACTATACAAACAAGACATAATTATATGTTACTTGACTTAAAAGATAAAACTTGTGATGAAATCTTTGCAGCATTTCATAATAAATGGCGTTATAATATAAGAGTTGCATTGAAACATAATATCCAATGTGTAATATGTGATAAAACAAAAGTTGAAGATTTTTATAAAATTTATAAAATGACTGGAAAGCGTGACGGTTTTACTTGTAGACCAATCTCTTACTTTGTAAAAATGTTAGACAGTTTAGGAGATAATGTCTGCATGTTTATTTGTTACTACAATGATATACCTGTTTCAGGTGCAATTACAACATACTATGGTAATAAAGCTTGTTATGTTTACGGAGCTTCTGACAGCTCTTATAGAAATGTAATGCCCAATCATATAATGCAATGGACTATGATACAAAAAGCAAAAGAAAAAAATTGCGATATTTATGATTTTCAAGGAATACCTGTAGATATGAGTGATAATAGCTCAATGTATGGTGTATATAAATTTAAAAAAGGCTTTAACGGAGAATGTGTTTTATTTGCAGGCGAATTTGATTATACTATAAATAAATTTAATAAAAAGCTTGTAGAAAATGGTATTTCTACTTTACAAAAAATCAAAAAAATAATTATAAGGTAAACCTTAAAGTTTTTAAAAAAGCGAAACACAAATATAACATTGTGTTTCGCTTTTTTATTTGTAACTTTACGTTAATTTATATGCATAGTATATCGCTAATATATGTACTAAACAAAAAGCAGGCACTAAAAACTTAAATCTAAATTTTTTAATTTTATGCCTAAATAAATACATCCCTAAATAAAAAGAAAAGCAACCTCCTAAAAAACAAACAAATAACATTTTATCTTCAGGTATCCGATATTTTTGTTTTATTGAATATCTTTTATCAAAAAAACAAATAAAAAAACTGTATATATTAATAATAATATAATAAACTAACATAAAACTTCCTTAACATAAAAAATAATTGAATTAAATAGTAAACCTTTGCTTAACAAATAAAAGTAACCTAATTGTTTGAATAACTATGATATTAAAATAATTTATTATGACATTAAGTAATATATACTGTAAAAACAAAAAACCGACATATTAATCTGTACTATTATAGGCATAAATAGGTATTTATATGGTAGTTTTTTAAATAATTAATTTTCACAACAGACTATTTAAAAAGATGTTTTATTGTCATTTAAATGAATTAAATTACTTTTTTTAAAATTTTAACATAACAATATAATAATATCAACTTAATTAATAAATTTATGATTGATTATTATTATTATTAAATATATAATTAGATTAATTACAATTAGTTAAGGAGATAATAAATGTTTAAAAAAGCAAGAGAACCAATAAATAGTCTAACACATTTTATAGGTGTGATTTTTAGTGTTTTTTCAATATTTTACTTCGCTATTTCAAGTGTTATTATTAATACATCACCTGTGTTAATATTTTCATCAATTATTTTTAGCATATCAATGTTTTTACTTTATACATCTAGTACAATTTACCACTATGTCGATAAAGGTGATTTAGTAATAAAAAGATTGAAAAAGCTCGACCATTCAATGATTTATATTTTAATTGTAGGGTCTTATACTCCTTTTATAGTAAAATATATAAATACCTCTAAAGGTTATCTTTTTTTAATTATACTATGGTGTATTGCAATTTTAGGCATATTAATGAAAATGTTTTGGATTAACTGCCCTAGGATATTAAGTACATCTATTTATATAATATTAGGCTGGGCTTTAGTATTTGACATTAACTCTTTTTCAAATATAAATACAAATTGCCTATGGTTAATTGCAATAGGTGGTATCTCTTATACAATTGGTGGTTTTATATATGCCTTTAAAAAACCTAATATTTTTAAAAACTTTGGATTTCATGAGGTTTTTCATATATTTGTATTAATTGGCTCATTTTTTCATTTTCTTGCTATTGCAATATTCGTTATATAATATAATTTAAAAGGTGGTTTTACAAATGAATTGGAATGACTTGCTTTGTAATGAAAGATATGTTGATTATAAAAAAAAATCTGAAAAAAGCAATAATAATGACCCTAGAAGTGAGTTCGAAAAAGATTATCATAGAATAATTACTAGCTCATCCTTTAGGCGTTTACAGGATAAAACTCAAGTTTTCCCTTTAGACCAAAGTGACTTTATAAGGACTAGGTTAACTCACTCTATTGAGGTGTCATCATTAGGCAAATCTTTGGCTCAGTCCTTAGCTAGAAAACTATCTGAAAGAGATACTAACCTACCTAATAACTTTGAATCTGATATTGTTTCTATACTATCTTGTGCAGGTCTTTTACACGACATCGGCAACCCTCCATTTGGACATTTTTGTGAGTATAGTATAAGACAATGGTTTGTTGATAACTTAGGTAAGATAAATTACAAAATAAATGAAAATGAAGAAAAACCAATTTCAGAAATATTAAAAAAAGAAATGTTAAATGACCTTATTTATTTTGAGGGTAATGCCCAGGCTTTACGCCAAGTTTGCAAATTGCATTTTTTAGTAAACTATAACGGTATGAACTTAACTATGGCACTTCTAAATACATTAATTAAATATCCGATATCTTCAAATAATATAGATAGTAGTAAAGTTTCAGCCAAAAAATTCGGATATTTTTACTCCGAAAAAGATATCTTTGACAAAATAACTGCAAAAACAGGTACATTAAATAATAGACATCCATTAACATACTTACTTGAAGCTGCTGATGATATTGCTTATTGCACTGCTGATATTGAAGATGGTTTTAAAAAAGGTAAATTTACATATGACGAATTTATAGATAATTTAAAAGACGACCCTTCTCCAAATAAAATATATTTAAAAAATTTGCAATATAATTTAGATAAAGCTAATAATGAAAATTATAAAAATAAGTACCTTTATGCTATACAAAACTTTTTAGTTTTTGTGCAAGGTAACCTTATCCACAATTGTATTAATTCTTTTTTAAATAATTATGATAAAATTATGTCTGGAACTTTTGAAGGCGATTTATTTTCAAATGATTCAAGTGATTTTATTGTGAAAAAACTTAAAAACATTGCTTATGAATTTATATTTTCTTCAGAAAGCATTATGCAACTTGAAATTAGTTCAAATAAAATGATAAACTATTTTATGGATAGTTTTGTTAATGCTGTCCTATATTTTAACCCTTCCAATGATAAAATGTATGAACCTAAATCTCATATGAACAAACGCTTTATTTCTGTTTTATCTGAAACTTATAAAAACTGTTATATTGAAAATTCAAAAAATAAAACTGATGATGAAAAGCTATATCTTAGAATTTTATTGGCTACAGACTATATTTGTGGAATGACTGATTCTTTTGCTAAAAATTTATATCAAAAATTAAATGCAATAATTTAAGTTTTTTATAAAAATAATTTAAATATCTTCGACGAATAGTTTTACTCAACAAATAAAATTGCATTATTAAAAAAATTTTAATAATGCAATTTTATTTTAATCTGAATTATTTTTACTTTTTATGAAGTTATATGAGTCTTTACACATATCTTCTATGTTATAAATAGCTTTAAACCCTAAAATCTTTTCGCTTTTTTTTATATCTGCAAAAGACGTAGATACATCTCCTGCTCGCCTTGGCTTTATTTTATATTTAATTTTTTTATTAATTAATTTTTCATAACTCTTAATAATATCCAAAACAGAGTACCCTATACCTGTCCCTAAATTATAATAGTCTATATTATCTATATTGTCTATATTGTCCAATGCACATAAATGACCATTTGCCAAATCCACAACATGTATATAATCTCTTACGCCTGTGCCATCTTTTGTATCATAATCATCGCCAAAAACGCCTAAACAATCAAGTTCACCTAAAACAACTTTATTTATATATGGCATTAAGTTATTTGGTATGCCTTTTGGGTTTTCTCCTATTAAGCCTGATTCATGTGCACCAATTGGGTTAAAGTACCTTAATATTATACACTTAAAGTTTTCATTTGATTTAGCGTAATCTCTTAAAACCCTCTCAGACATAAGTTTAGTTTCACCATATGGGTTTGTAGTTGATCCTGTTGGATGTTTTTCATCGTAAGGTAAATACTCTGGCTTACCATATACTGTTGCTGAGGATGAAAAAATAAATTTATTAACTTTATTTTTCTCCATAACTTTTAATAAATTAATCGTGCTCATTAAGTTATTTTCATAATACATCAAAGGTTTATCAATTGACTCACCTACAGCTTTATAACCAGCAAAATGGATAACTGCACTTATCTTATTTTCAACAAAAACTTTATTTAAATCAATATAATTTAATACATCTATATTATAAAAAACCGGTCTTACATTAGTTATTTTTTCAATATTTTCTAAAACACTTATATCGCTATTATATAAATTGTCTATTATTACAACTTTTTTATTTTTATTAATAAGTTCAACAACTGTATGTGACCCAATAAACCCTAATCCACCTGTTACTAATATCATATAAATTTATCTCCTAAAATAAAAAAGCAAGAATTATCCTGCTTTTTATTTTATATGTTTTTTCTATATATTATACATTTTTATAATAATGCATCATTTCTTTAAGTAAATTTTTATACTCTTCCCTGTCAACATCTGAAAACACAATTGTATTGGGCTTTTTACCCCAAGTATTATGAAAGTCAACAATAGTTTGTCCTGCTGTATCTTTACTTTGTGTTTCAACTGCGACATAGTATTTTTTACTTGTAAATATTTCAGGTTTTAAAACATAAGCTGCTGCTACACAATCACAAACACAATGTTTCATTTCTCTATCTTTTTTATGACTTTCATATTCTCTAAAAACTGCAAATAAGTCATTTATAAAATGAGATACATTATTACCAATAAGCCTTAATTCTTCAAGCTCGTCATCTGTTAAATAACATTTTGCAATAATATCCAAATCTATCATTGCTATTTCCAACCCAGACTTAAAAACAATATCAGCTGCATGTGGATCTCCCCAAATATTAAACTCGCCATACTCAGAATGATTACCCCAAGTTGCTGCACCACCCATAATAGTCATTTTATCTATTAAAGAAACTAAATCTGGATATTTTTGTAAAGCAATCGCAATATTAGTTAGTGGACCTATTGCACATAAATGTAATTTTCCTTTAGCTTCTACTGCTTGTTTATATATAACATCCCAAGCCTCATCTTTTGAAAACTCTCTTTTGGACTCTTTCAATTGAATTCCTCTTAAACCATTTATACCGTGTACATTTTCAGCCTTTTCTTGTGAAACAATCATCGGTTTTACTGCACCTTTTGCAACTATAGTATTATCTAATTTAAATAATTCAACCAAGTTAAGCGCATTTGTAGCCGTATGCTCAATCCCCACATTTCCAGCAACAGCTGTTACCGCTTTTATATCTAATTTGTCACTAGATGCCAAAAGCATTAAAGCCATTGCATCATCTATCCCTGGATCTGTGTCTAAAACGAAAGGTATTCTACTCATAATTATTTACTCCTTACTTATTTTGTTTTTTTACATTCTCTTTTATACTATATACGACTAACCCTACTATAGTTGTAATATAAGGTATCATATAAATAAATTCTACAGGTATCTTTAACCCTTGTGCGATATATGAAAAGCTTTCAGCTAAACCAAAAATTAATGATGCTATCATAGTACCAACTGGATGTGCATTTCCTAAGTTCATTGCTGACATACCTATAAACCCTTTTCCCGCGGTCATATCTCTAATAAAATAGTTAACACTTCCCATAGATAAGTAAATACCCCCTAATGAGCAAAATAACCCGCTTAACAATAATGCAATTAACTTTATTTTTTTAACATTTACACCTACTGATTCGGCTGCATTTGGGTTTTCACCCACAGCCCTTATTCTCAATCCTTGTGGTGTTTTATATATAAAGTAATATACACCTACTATACTTATAAAAGCCAAATAAGTTAAAATATTATGCCCAGATAAAATTTGACCAATTATAGGTATATCTTTTATAACCGGTATATCAAATTTAGGTACGCTGCCAGATGCTAAACTACCACTAGTTGTGCCTTTATCTCCTGTTGCTAAAAACATTATAAAAACGGTACCACCTGTTGCCAGAAGATTAATAGCAATACCTGTTAAATAAAGGTCAGACTTTAAATGCACACCAATATACCATAACATAAAACCCATCATGATACCCGTTAAAAGCCCAAATAAAACACCTAAAATAGTGCTGTTTAAAAGACCACTAGCTAAAACACCTGCTAGCGCTGCCGATAGCATTGTGCCTTCAAGGGTTAAATTTAAAATACCTGCCTGTTTTGCAATTAGTCCACCTAACCCTGCAAATATAATAGGTGTTGAAACTCTAATTACTGTATGGATAAAATCTACTGATAATACTTGATTTAACATTATTTAATATCCTCCTTTTTTTCAAAGGATTTGCTACTATTTTCAACTACCATTCTATGTTTCCATTTACTTAAAAACATTTGTGCTGCTATTAACATTATAATTATAGCTTGTATAATATTAACAAATTCAACTGGTACGTCTGTTGACCTTGACATGACTTCTGCACCTACTCTTATATATGATAAAAACAATGCTGTAATCGGTACAAAAATAGGGTTGTTCTTAGCTAGTACACTAACTAAAACTCCGTCCCACCCATAGTTAGGTAAAGCACTCCACTGAAATCTATCATACATGCCATATTGTTCCACAGCTCCGCCAACACCTGCTACGAAACCTCCAATTAACTGACAATATATAATAACAGATACAACTGATATCCCAGAATATTTAGCGAAATCTTTATTTTCACCCACTATCCTAATAGCATAACCCCATTTTGTTTTATATAAAAATATGTAAGCAAAAACTACGACTAAAACACCTATAAAAAATCCTAAATGAACCCTTGTACCTGGCCAAATATTAGGTAATTTTACTGTTGACTTAAATTGATACGACCCATTAAACCCAGCTTTTTCATCACGCATTAAATAAAGTAAAACATAAGTACCTGCGTACAAAAGAACATAATTTAACATAATAGAGCTAACAACTTCATTAGCTTTAAATTTTATTTTTAAAATTGCTGGTATAAATGCACATGCAGACCCAATCAAACCAGCTACCAGCATTCCTACTATAGGATGTATAAATGGTGGTAAAGACAAATTAATTGCCAAGTAGGCAGCAATAGATGCTGAAAAGAAAAAAGCTCCTTCAACAACCAAATTAAATTGATTTGCCTTATACATAATTGCAATAGCTACTCCAGTAAACATTAATGGTATCATTTTTTCAATTATATTACCCATTCTTCTTGTTGTTTCTAAAGGACCTAAAACAAAAAGTCTTAAAGCCTCAAATGGGTCTTCACTTACAACAGCAATAACAATAAAAGCGATTAATATAGCAATTAACATTGCAACTATTGTTTTTATTACTTCAAATCTTTTTTCAATAGTTTTACTCGTTACCTGTTTCATTATGACATACCCTTTCAATTTCTTCTTTTGTCTGCTTTTTAACACCAAGCATATACTCACCTAATTGCATTTCATCTATACTCTTGGTATCTTCAATATATGCAGAAATTTCACCTTCATACATTACAATTAAACTATCACATAATTCAAAAACTTCGTTTAAATCTGCTGAAATCAAAAGTACTGCTGAGCCTTTATCTCTAAGCTCCACAAGCTTTTCTCTTATAAAAGATGTTGCCCCTACGTCAATACCTCTTGTAGGTTGGTTTGAAATCACAAGTTTAGGTTTACCTGAAAATTCTCTTGCAACAACAACTTTTTGTATATTACCGCCAGAAAGCATTCTTACTTCTTGGTCTCTATCGTCACATTTTATTAAAAAATCTTTTATTAAACTGTCTGATTCTTCATTAATTTTTTTCGAATCTAATAAAATACCTTTATTATAATCTTTTTTATAATATCTTTCAGATATTATATTATCTTTAATGCTTGAATTTGCAGAGCAACCATATGTCATCCTATCTTCAGATACATGTGATACACCAAGTTCCCTAATTTCTTTTATTTTTTTCCCTTTAATATTAATACCATTGACTGTAATTTCCCCATAGTTAAATCTCATTAAACCTGATATTATCTCGCTTAACTCTCTTTGACCATTGCCCTCAACTCCGGCGATACCTAAAATTTCACCAGACCTTATTGAAAAACTAATATCGTTTATTTTATTTTTATTCTCACCCTTTACAATTAAGTTTTTAACATCTAAAACTTTTTCTTTTGGTGTAGCTATATCTTTATCAATTGTAAGAACTACATCACGACCTACCATCAACCTTGATATATCTTGCTCTGTAACATTTTTAACTTCTTCAACTGCAACCGTTTTACCATGTCTTAAAACTGTAATTCTATCACAAATTTCTTTAATTTCATTTAATTTATGTGATATAAATATTATTGTATACCCTTTCTCTTTAAGATTTTTTAACTCAACGAAAAGTTCTTGTGTTTCTTGAGGTGTCAAAACTGCAGTTGGCTCATCTAAAATTAAAACTTTTGCTCCCCTAACTAAGGCTTTTAAAATTTCAACTTTTTGTTTTAAACCAACAGGTAAATTACTAACCTTCTCTTTAGGGTCAACTATAAGGTTGTATTTCTTTGAAACTTCTTTTGTTATTTCTACTGCCTTTTTAAGGTCTAAAAACATACCCTTTTTAGGCTCCATTCCAAGAACAATATTTTCAGCAACAGTCAAAGATGGTAGTAGCATAAAATGTTGATGTACCATTCCAACGCCTAAATCTATCGCCTCCAATGAGTTGTTTATATTTACTTCTTCGCCTCTTATGTAAATTTTACCTTGTTCAGGCTTTTCTATACCAAACAGCACTTTCATTAAGGTTGTTTTCCCTGCACCATTTTCACCTAATAATGCGTGTATCTCACCTTTATTTACAGATAGAGTTACATCTTTATTTGCAACAAAACCATTCGGATAAATTTTTGTTATATTATCCATTAACAAAATTTGTTCTGCCATATTGTACCTCTCTAAAAAAATTATAATAAATTATTATGTTTTATTAATATAAATTCTACAAAATTTTACCTAAAAAGTAAATACTTTTTTTAGTTTTTCTTATATAAATCAATAATAATTTTAACATTAAAATTATTATAATGCTTTATAGCTATATTTATTTATTATTTTAATTTATTTTTGTGATATTTGCTAATTAATATTTTTACTTGAATCAACAATATGAGTTATTTGTTATTCATCATAATAATCATAACTTATATTCAATATAATAAATAAATTATATTGTTGATTTAAGTACTATAAAAATGTATAATAAAATTAAGATAAATTAATAAATATTGTAAAGGATGTTTATATGGTTATATTAAATAATGATTGGGATAAATATTTAAATGATGAATTTAATAAAAGTTATTTTTATAAATTAAATAAGTTTTTAGATTATGAATATGATAATTTTATAATCTATCCCGAGAGAAACAACATTTTTAATGCTTTGCGTTTTACACCTTTATCTGAAATAAAGGTAGTGATTTTAGGTCAAGACCCCTATCATACACCAGACCAAGCCAATGGGTTGAGTTTTTCAGTACCTGATAATATCAAAATACCTCACTCTCTAATGAATATATATAAAGAAATTGAAAGTGAGCTTTGTATTACAATGCCACGAAACTACGGCTGCCTTAAAAGTTGGTCAGAACAAGGTGTTTTACTCTTAAACAATATATTAACTGTACGAAAGAAAGCTCCTAACAGCCATAAAGAATGTGGTTGGCATATTTTCACAGATAAGATTATATCTCTTGTAAATGAGAAAAGTTCTCCCTGTGTGTTCTTATTATGGGGTAATCAAGCAAAACAAAAAGAAAATTTAATAAACAAAGACAAACATCTAGTATTATGTAGTACTCACCCCAGTCCTTTATCTGCCTACCAAGGGTTTATAGGTTGTGGACATTTTGAAAAAACCAATGAATTTTTAGAAAAAAATAATATTAAACCAATAAACTGGCAAATTAAAAAAATTTAATTTGCCAGTTTATATTTATTTTTATTGGTCATCCATTTTTATATCTGTCATAATCTCTTTAAAAGATGTCGCTAAGGATGCAAGCCCTTGTATATTACTTGGTATAATTATTTTGTTTGCCTTTCCATCTGCAATTTTTTCAAAAGCTTCTAGACTTTTAATCGCTATTACTTTTTCACTAGGGTTTGCCTTTGTTAAAGTTATTAAGCTTTCTGCATAAGCATCTTGTACAAGTTTAATTGCTTGTGCTTGACCCTCAGCTTCTCTTATCTGCTTTTCTCTAACTGCATCTGCCTGTAAAATTGTTGACTCTCTAATAGCTTCAGCTTTTAAAATTTGAGATTGTTTTTCACCCTCGGCTACTAATATTTGAGATTTTTTCTCACCCTCAGCTCTAAGGATAGACTCACGTCTTTCTCTTTCAGCTTTCATTTGCTTTTCCATAGAGTCTTGTATTTCTCTAGGTGGCAATATGTTCTTAAGTTCAACTCTATTTACTTTAATTCCCCATTTATCT
>JBOFNA010000072.1:0-7914 GCA_051658665.1 Oscillospiraceae bacterium | reverse complement strand
TATAATCTTTTTCATTTATTTCACCTTTGCAAATGCCTGCACATTTTTTTATATAATAATTCAAACAAGGTCTTTCTTTTTTGAAATCTCTAGGAAACTTTTTATTACAAGTAGGTAACATAAAAATATCATTAACAGTTAACACTGTATTTTTAACTACAGAAGAACTTGTAAAAGGTCCAATATATTTATTGTTAGATTTTTCATCTTTTTGAAAAACAGCCCTTATCTTAGGGTATATTTCATTCGTAACTTCAATATAATTATACCCTTTGTCATCTTTTAGTAAAATATTATACTTAGGCATATTATGTTTAATTAAACTACACTCTAAAATCAACGCTTCAAATTCTGAGTCAGTTATTATATAGTCAAAATCTTTAATAGCCAATACCATTTTATAAACTTTAACATCATGTTTTTCAATATTCTTAAAATATTGAGAAACCCTATTTTTTAATTTTTTCGCCTTACCTATATAAATAATTTTACCTAATGAATTTTTCATAATATAAACTCCCGGTAAAATAGGTAATTCATTTGCTTTTTCTTTTAAAAATATAATATTATCCATATAAATTAAAACCACCTTAAAAATAAGAAGTGTCACTTTAAAGTGACACTTCTTCTAATCATTAAAGCCAGATTGTACCAGTTTGCATAAATCATTAACAGCTTTTTCTTCATCTGCACCATCAGCTATTATTTTTATACTAGTATTACCAGTAATGCCTAAAGATAATATGCCTAAAAGACTTTTCGCATTAACTCTAACATTGTCCTTTTCTACCCATATAGAACATTTATGTTCATTTGCTTTTTGTATAAAAAAAGTAGCTGGTCTTGCATGTAAGCCAATTTTATTTTCTACTAATACCTCTTGAAATACCATAAGTCACCCCAATATATTATTCTTTCTAATCATTATAACAATGTATATATTATATGTCAATTAAATTTACCAACTTTATGGTTATTAAAAGTTTATAAAATTTACTTTTTACTCAAAAAATCATTAATTGATTTTGCTGCAGTTTTACCTGTCGACATAGCTATAGTAACTGTTTTTGTTCCTGTTACAATATCTCCCCCAGCAAAAACACCTTCTATGTTAGTTGAACAAGTATCCTTATCTACAACAATTCCACCCCAATCATTTAAACTTAAACCTTCAAGTGCATCTGTTGTTTTATTATCTGGTGTATGACCAATTGAAATAATTACTGTGTCTGCATCCATTTCAAAACTAATGTTTTCTTTGTTTATTAATTTAGTTTTGCCATTTTCGGCTTTAATATTTTCAGTTTCTTTACATTTCATTGATTTCACATTATTTTGATCATCAACCAAAATTTCATCCATTTTTGTATAAAACTTAAAAATTACATCCTCTTCCATTGCATGTTCAATTTCTTCAAGTCTTGCTGGCATATCTTCTCTATCTCTCCTATATAAAACATATACACTTTCAACACCTTTTATCCTTTTAGCAGTTCTAGCCGAATCCATAGCAACATTTCCACCGCCTATAACAACAACTTTTTTACCAACATTTAATTTATATACATTGTTTTTTTCTCTTTCACAATAAGTAAAATTAACATTTGTTAAAAAATCTTTGGCAGAATAAACACCATTGGCGTTTTCACCTTTTATCCCTTGTTTTTTTGGTACTCCTACACCTGTACCTAAGAAAAATGCCATAAACCCTTGTTGTTTTAAATCATCAATATATTTTGCACTATCTATATTAACATTAGTTTTAAATTCGATACCAGTTTCTTTTAATAAATCAATTTCTCTTTCTACTAGTTTTTTAGGTAATCGATACTGTGGTATACCATAACTTAAAACTCCACCTAAAACATCTAATTTTTCAAAGACTGTAACGTTATATCCTAAAATATTTAAATCTCTAGCACAAGCTAAACTAGCTGGACCAGATCCAATTACTGCAACTTTTTTATTTAAAGGTTTTTCTTTTTTTTCATTTATGTAGTTTTCTTTTCTTGCATAATCAGCAACAAATTGCTCTAATTTACCTATTGCAACTGGTTCCCCTTTTATGCCTCTAACGCAATTCATTTCGCATTGTGTTTCTTGAGGACAAACTCTACTGCAAATTGCCGGCATGGAGCTTCTTGTTTTTGTAATATCATAAGCTTCTAAAAATTTGCCTTCTGTAATCTTTTTAATAAACTCAGGTATAGGTACATTTATAGGGCAATCACTTACACAAGGTTTGTGTTTGCAATTTAAGCATCTTTGTGCCTCTAACAAAGCCTCTTCTTCTGTGTAACCAAACGAAGTTTCTAAAAAATCTTTATTTCTTATCTTTCTATCTCTAACAGTTTCCTGTGTTTTTACAAGACTTTTATTTATCATACCTATACTCCTTATAATATAATAAAATAATTTATTTTCAATATTATTATATCATAAAATTAAATTTAAAAGTAAACATTTTATAAAAGCACTTTATAAATTATATTAAAATTTTAGTTATAAAAAAATGAAAAATAAAATAACGACATATATCGTTATTTTAAAAGTAATTATTTAGATAAAATTTGCTTAATTTTACTGTTGTCTCCCCAAACACCAGGTGAGTCATACTGCCTGTCTGGAAATGCGCCATATTGTAACTTAATATTAAATTTATGTTCTTTAATATAGCTTTCGACCTTATCAGCCAGACTAATAGGCTCTCCAGAGCAACAATTAATAACACCATCAACCTCATTTTGAATAACTGTTTTAGCTATTTGATGAGCTAAATCATTTACATGTATAAAGTCAAATTTATTTTTACCACTTGTAAACGGAAATGTTTCTTTATTTTCTTTTTCTGCTAAAGTTAATTTAGCAAATATAGAGTTGCTTTTAACATCATCTCCGTAAATATAAAAAGCCCTAATCCATTGTATAGTAATGTCTCCATTTTTAAGCATAAAAACACTTCTTCTTAAGGCATCTTTAGCTATGCCATACATACTTAAAGGGTTTGTTGGTGTATCTTCTTTTATCGAACCTTCAAAATACCCAACTTCGTGCATCGTGCCCATTACAGCCAAATGCTTTAGACCACCATTAATCATTTTTTTTATAAAATCAAAATGTGCCGATAAACACTCTATATGTGCGTGACTATTGTGTACAAACCCATCTCGCCAAGCCATGTGTAAACAAACATCTGGCTTTTTTAAATCAGTGTAAACATTTTCACTAGAGTTCAGTATGTCATAACTAATAACTTCTGCACGTGAGTCTATACCATCACCTTTAAAGTCAATAGCAACAACATCATGACCTAAGTCTAAAATGTTTTTCACAACATGTCTACCTATATAACCGCCAGCACCGGTTACTAATACTTTTTTTTTCATTTTTATCTCCTAAAAAATAAAGTTATATATATCTTATTTAATAATAACATGTTTAATTATTTAATTCAATAGATTGAAGAAAAACATTGTCAAACATTATAAATATTCCCTTTATTTTCAAAACTATTGATTTTTTAATTTAAAATTATTATAATACATTTAACAATTGATATAATACATTTTTAAATTTAATATAATATATTTTAAGGTTTTTATTTTATGGAAAACACAAATTTTACAATTACAAAAGCACCTAAATTTCTTATCCCTGATGTTATAAAATTTTTATGCCAAGAAGATATCGTTTTCGACGAAAACTCCCAATATACATGTATCTGCTATTATAATAATAAAATAATAGCTACAGGCTCTATAGATAACAATGTTTTAAAAT
Source organism: Oscillospiraceae bacterium (assembly GCA_051658665.1). GTDB lineage: Bacteria > Bacillota > Clostridia > Oscillospirales > Ruminococcaceae > JBOFNA01. The sequence goes on along the minus strand of JBOFNA010000072.1, from coordinate 4,134 downwards.
GCATAGCCGTATCTGAAAATTTTAAAGGGTTTGATATATCATCTAAAATAATTTCACATCTTCATAATTACGCCTTTAGCAACAATATACGTAATTTATTTATATACACTAGTCCAAAAAACAAAGATATTTTTGAAACATTAGGGTTTTACGAAATAATTTCAATAAAAAATAAAGTATTGCTTATGGAGAATAGCAAAAACGCATTTTTCAATTATTTAAATGATTTATCAAAACAAAAAGTAAATAATAGTAACTCAGGTTGCGTTGTTGTAAATTGCAACCCCTTTACATTGGGTCATTTATTTCTGATTGAAACATCCGCAAAACTTTGTGAGCATCTATACATTTTTGTTGTTTACGAAAATAAATCTGTTTTCCCTAATTATATAAGGTATAATTTAGTAAAAGAAAACACAAAGCATATTAAAAACGTTACTGTATATAAAGCTAGCGATTATATTATATCGTCTGCAACATTTCCATCTTACTTTATTAAAGACAAAAAAACAGTAGTAGATACACACATAGAGCTTGATTTGACTTTGTTTTCTAAATTTATCGCACCAACTTTAAATATAAAAACAAGGTTTGTAGGCGAAGAACCATTTTGTAATGTTACAAATAGATATAACGATAAAATGAAAGATATTTTGCCAAACTACGACATTAACGTAAAAGAAATTAAACGATATGAAATTGATAGCCAGCCTATCTCCGCTTCTTTGGTTAGAGAATTAATAGCTAAAGATGAATTTTCTTTAGTAAAAAAAATAGTACCAAATGCTACTTACAATTTTTTATTAAAAGATGAGGCAAAAAGTATCATAAAAAATATAAAAGAGGTATATTAAATGACAATATTAACAAAATCTATATCTGGTAGTTTAGAGTCTAACGATATTTTAATAGAATTATATCCAAACGACGATGGAGTTATAATAGAAATCGAATCTATAGTTAAAGATAGGTTTTTTGATCAAATAAAAAGTTCTATCGAAGAAACCCTTAAAATATTTAATATAGATAAAATAAAGGTTTCTGTTAAAGACAAAGGTGCTATAGACTGTACAATTAAAGCAAGGTTGGAAACTGCAATAAAAAGGGCTAAGGTGGTTTAATATGAATCGTTGTTTATTATTTATCCCAGGTAACAATCCAGGTATGCTCTTAAATGCAGATATCCACTACGCGGACAGTATAATAATCGATTTAGAAGATGCAGTCACTCTTGAAGAAAAAGACTCTGCTCGTATATTAGTTAGAAACGCTATAAAAACATTAAATTATAACACCAAAATTATTGTCAGAGTAAACCAACTTAATACAGAATTTTTTGAAGATGATTTAAAGGAAATTATCCCACTCAATATTTTCGCAATTTTATTGCCTAAAACAAATAGTAAAGAAGATGTTTTAAATGCAATTGAGCATATGAAAAAAATAAATAATAATACAAAAACAAAAATAATACCTCTAATAGAAACAGCTTTAGGTGTTGAGAATGCTTTTAGCATATCAAGTTGCAGTAGTTTTATTGACGGAGTTTTACTTGGTGCTGAAGATTTAACAGCAGATATGCAAAGTTTGAGGACGAAGGAAAGTAACGAAATCTTTTATAGTAGAACAAGAGTTGTATCTGCGGCTAGAGCTTGTGGAGTTAATGTTTACGACACTCCTTTTACAGATACAAATGACGAAACAGGAGTAATAGAAGATGCTCAAAAAGCTAAACAACTTGGCTTTTCTGGAAAGGCAGTAATATCTCCAAGACATGTGTCCCATATAAATAATGTGTTTAGCCCTAGTAAAGAGGATGTCGCATACGCAATGATGGTATTAGAAGCAATAGAAGATGCTAAAAAATTAGGTAAAGGTGCAGTTTCTTTACACGGAAAAATGATAGATGCTCCAATTGTAAATAGAGCAAAACAAGTTTTAGAGATAAATAAAAAAATCAACGGAGGCAACTAATTTGAGTAAACTTGTAGAAACTTTAAAAGATGTTATAAAAAAATGTAATATAAAGGATGGAATGACAGTATCTTTTCATCACCATTTAAGAAATGGCGACTTTGTAGTTAATTTAGTTTTAGACGAAATATCAAAATTAGGCATAAAAAATTTACACCTAAATGCATCATCTCTTTTTAATACGCATGCTCCTATTATAGAGCATATAAAAAATGGTGTAATTACTAATATAACAACAAACTATATGGGTAGTGTTATAGGCAAAGAAATATCAAAAGGTATTATGAACAACCCAGTAACATTTAGAACTCATGGAGGTAGACCAAGAGCAATAGAAAATTTTGAAGATAAAATTGACATAGCCTTTATAGCCGCACCAAGTAGCGATTGTATGGGTAACGCAAATGGTCTGTACGGACCTTCTGCTTGTGGATCAATGGGTTACTGTGTCTCAGATAGTAAGTTTAGTAACAAAACAGTTGTGATTACAGATAATTTACTAGACTATCCATTACATCCATCACCAATTGAAGAAACAAATGTTGACTATGTCGTTGTTATCGATAAAATAGGTGACCCATCAGGTATAGTTTCTGGCACTACACAAATTACAAAAGACCCTGTTGGGTTGCATATCGCCGAAAAAGCTTCAAAAATAATTGAGCTTAGTGGGCTTTTGAAAAATGGGTTTTCATTTCAAACTGGTGCTGGTGGTGCGTCTTTAGCGGTTACAAAGTTTTTGAAAACAACAATGCATAATCAAAATATTAAAGGTAGCTTTGCCTTGGGTGGTATTACTCGTTATTTAGTTGAAATGATGAAAGAAGGTTTATTTGATAATTTGTTAGATGTTCAATGTTTTGATTTAGAAGCTGTAAATTCAATTAAAACTAATAGTAACCATATCGAAATTTCAGCATCAAGATACGCAAATAAATGGTGCAAAAGTTGTGCAGTAGATAGTCTTGATGTTGTTATTCTAGGTGCTACACAAATAGATTTAGACTTTAATGTAAATGTGCATACTGACTCAAATGGGTATATAATGGGAGGGTCTGGAGGACATAGTGACACAGCTGAAGGTGCTAAACTTACAATAATAGTAGCTCCCCTTTATAGAGCAAGGCTGCCACTTATTGTTGAAAAAGTGATTTGTAAAACAACCAAGGGAGATGTTGTAGATGTTTTGGTTACACAAAAAGGTATCGCAATAAACCCTAAAAGACAAGATTTAATTGAAGTTCTTAAAAAAAATAGCGATTTAAATATTGTTGATATTAAAGATTTACTTAAACTTTGTAATGAAGTTGTAGGCATACCATCACCTATTAACTTTGGTGATAGAATCGTTGCAAATGTTACTTATAGGGATGGTACATTAGTAGACACAATCAAAAATATAAACTAGATAAAATCACTATTTAATTACATCCAAAGTTTAATTAGTAATGTAATAATTAAACTATTTATATTATTTTCGCAAAATATATCATAACCCTTTAAATAATATACTATTAAAAAATGTCCTATAGAGGTAAAATAATGTTAACTAAAATTTTAGATGATAGAGAAGAACGATTTTTACAAAAACTTCAATTAATAGATAAATATAATTTGAATATTCTAAGTTTCACTTTAAATATACCTGCTAATTTGAAAAAAGATAAAAATTTTATTAATTTACATAAAATACTATATAAAGATTTTATTTTTTTTCTAAATGAAAATAAAATTAAAATACATTATGAAGAATATAAAACAACAAATGATGGACCATATTTTTTTATAATGACAAATTTTGATGCAGTTTTTTTAAAAAAATTATCAATAGAGTTTGAAGGCAAGACAAAAATAAATAGGGTTTTAGATATAGACGTTTTAGATTCTCAAAAAAATTATATAGATAGAAAATTTTTAAATAAACCAAACAGAAAATGTTTTTTATGTAATAACACAGCTAACCATTGTATTATAAGTAAAACCCATAGTAACGACGAAATATCTAATTATGCAAAAAATATATATCAATTATGTATTAAAAGAAAAAACTTAATATATAATATCTGTAACAATGCCCTAAAATCAATTTTATACGAGTCTTTTCTATATCCTAAACCTGGGTTAGTAACACCATTAAACGATGGCAGCCACAAAGACATG
>JBOFNA010000071.1:0-1052 GCA_051658665.1 Oscillospiraceae bacterium | reverse complement strand
CGAGCGATAAACGCCCAGTGCTAAATACCGCAAAAAATGATTTTAAGGAGGACAATTAAATGTCTAAAGAAGTTAAAACAGCAAATCCGATGAAGGTTATAACAGGTAAGGACACACGTTGGTCTTACGCAAATGTCTGGGAAGCAAAATCCATCAACGGTGGTACTCCTAAGTATTCCGTATCGCTCATTATCCCTAAAAGCGACACCAAAACGGTGCAAAAAATCAAGGCAGCCATTGAAGCAGCTTATCACGAGGGCGAAGCCAAGCTGAAAGGCAACGGCAAAACTGTACCGCCACTTGCCGCAATTAAGGTTCCGCTCCGTGATGGTGACGTGGAAAGACCCGATGACGCGGCTTATGCTGATTCCTATTTCATCAATGCTAACAGTGCGACCGCTCCCGGCGTTGTGGATATTGACCGTAATCCTATTCTCTCTCGTTCCGAAGTGTACAGCGGCATTTACGGCAGAGCGAGTATCAATTTCTATGCCTTTAACAGCAATGGCAACAAGGGCATTGCCTGCGGTCTGAATAATCTTCAAAAAATCCGTGACGGCGAACCCCTCGGCGGCAAGGCATCGGCTGAGTCCGACTTTGCAACTGATGACCATGAGGATTTCCTCAGCTAACACAGGTATGAGAATTAGCGAAGGGCGACGGAAAATCCGCTGCCCTTTTGCTCTTTGGAGGGATTATGAAAACTTTATCTTTGGATTTAGAAACCCATAGCGGCTACGACCTCGCCAAATGTGGTGCGTATAAATATGCCCAGTCACCCAACTTTGAAATACTCCTGTTTGGCTACTCAGCAGACGGCGGCGAAACGCAGGTGGTCGACCTTGCAAATGGCGAAAGTATACCGCCAGAAATTCTCACTGCTCTCACAGATGAAGATGTCACAAAGTGGGCATTTAACGCGCAGTTTGAAAGAATCTGCCTGTCCGAATGGCTGCGAAAGCATCACCCATCGGAATTTAAAAGCTACAGCGTTTCAGAAGATACAGTCGGGGATTATCTCGATCCATCTTCATGGCGCTGCACGATGGTGT
>JBOFNA010000070.1:0-14560 GCA_051658665.1 Oscillospiraceae bacterium | reverse complement strand
ATCTTTATAACCCTCATCTACCATCTCTTTAAACTCTTTTGCAATATCTTCGTACTTACGACTACGTTCTCTACCTCTTACAAATGGCACTATACAATATGTGCAAAATTTATCGCATCCATACATTATTGAAAGCCACCCTTTAGTGTCACCTTCTCTTTTAATTGGCATACCTTCTGGTATATATCCTGCAATATTTTTTACATCAACTACTCTTTTTTGTCCAGATAATTTTTTATACAAAATTTCAGGTAAGTTTTGTAAAGAATGTGTCCCAAAAACTATATCAACAAATGAATAGCTTTTTTTTATTTTTTCAACAATATGATCTTGTTGTGCCATACAACCGCATAAACCTATCATTAAATTGGGGTTTTTTATTTTATTATGCTTTAACGCACCTAAATTACCTAAAACTTTGTCTTCTGCATTTTCTCTAATTGCACAAGTATTGTACAATATTAAATCTGCCATTTCTTTATCATCAGTTAGACCAAACCCAAGTTGACCCAACATACCTTGTATTTTTTCTCCATCACTTACATTTTGCTGACAACCATAAGTTCGTACCAGTGCTAAAGGTACTTTATCTATAAAGTTTAACTGTAGTAGTTCTTTAACCTTTTCTATATATCCATCTTGTAATTCGTATTTATATTCTAAAACTTTTCTTAAATTTTCTACTGACAAGTTTAACCCTCCCATTACTTGTTTTGCTTTTTCCATTCAATGAACTCATCGTATGTGCACGACCTATCTATTACGCCATCTTTTGTTATTTCTATAATACGGTTTGCAATAGTTTGAGTAAACTGGTGGTCATATGATGAAAATATTATATTACCTTTAAATTCGTCTAAACCATTATTAACCGCTGTTATAGACTCCAAATCTAAATGGTTTGTTGGTTGGTCTAACATTAAAACATTTGACCCAAACATCATCATCCTAGATAGCATACACCTAACTTTTTCTCCGCCTGATAAAACTTGAACAGACTTATAAACATCTTCGCCTGAAAAAAGCATTCTACCTAAAAACCCTCTTAAATACGTTTCAGTTGTATCTTTAGAGTATTGTTCAAGCCATTTAATAATGCTTAAGTCATCACAAAAAAACTCACTATTATCTTTAGGTAAGTAAGACTGAATGGTACTTACTCCCCATTTAAATGTACCATCGTCTGGTGAAATTTCTTCGTTTAAAATCTTATATAAAGTTGTTTGTGCTATTTCATTTTCAGATAATATTGCTATTTTATCGCCCGTATTTACTGTAAAACTTACATTGTTCAACACTTTTTCACCGTCTATAGTTTTAGATATGCTTTCAACAAAAAGTACATCTTTACCTAAATCTCTATCAATGCTAAAACCAATATAAGGGTACTTTCTAGATGACGATGGCATTTCTTCAATTGTCAATTTATCTATCATTTTACGTCTAGATGTTGCTTGATTAGATTTTGATTTATTAGCAGAAAACCTAGCAATAAAATTTTGTAGTTCTTTAACTTTGTCTTCACTTTTTTTGTTTTGTTCCTTAGCAATTCTTTGCATAAGTTTACTTGATTCGTACCAAAAATCATAGTTACCTACATACATTTTTATTTTATTAAAATCTATATCAACAGTATGTGTACAAACTGTATTTAAGAAATGTCTATCATGAGATACAACTATAACTGTACCTTCATAGTCTAAAATAAAGTTTTCAAGCCACTGTATTGAATCTATATCAAGGTTATTTGTAGGTTCATCTAGTAATATTATCTCTGGGTTTCCAAAAAGAGCCTGTGATAAAAGCACCTTAATTTTTTGAGACCCTGTCAAAGATGACATTTGTTCATTAATAATATCGTTACCTAGCCCTAAACCAGCTAAAAGTCTACCAACCTCTGTTTCCGACTCCCAACCATCTAACTCTGCAAACTCTCCTTCAAGTTCAGAAGCAAGTACTCCGTCCTCTTCTGAAAAGTCCTCTTTTGCATAAAGCCCATCTTTTTGTTTCATTATATCGTAAAGACGTTTATTACCCATAATAACAGTATCTAATACTGTATGTTCATCATAAGCAAAATGATCTTGCTTCAAAACAGACATACGAACATTTTCTGGAATTATAATATCACCTTTTGTGGCATCTCTCTCTCCAGATAATATCTTTAAAAATGTACTTTTACCAGCACCATTTGCACCAATAACTCCGTAACAATTAGATGCAATAAATTTTAAATTAACATCGGAAAATAGTTTTATCCCGTTAAACTCATGTGTTAAATTATTTACAGTTATCATATTTCCTCCAAAGATAGTCTATATTTATACCATTTTAACATAATAAAGCATAAAAAACAAACTAAAAATAAAATAAAGATAAAAACATTTTTTTGTTTTTATCTTTATTTGTAAAGCTAATTAATCCCTAGGCTTCATTGTTGGGAATAGTAAAACATCTCTAATTGAATAGCTATCTGTAAGTAACATAACCAACCTATCAATGCCTATACCCAATCCACCAGTTGGCGGTAAACCATACTCAAGAGCTGATAAGAAATCTGTATCTAAATCATTAGCTTCATTATCGCCTGCATTTTTAAGCTCTAATTGTCTTTCAAACCTTTTCCTTTGATCCACAGGGTCATTAAGTTCAGAAAAAGCATTCGCATGTTCTCTGCCAATAACAAAAAGTTCAAACCTTTCTGTGTAATCTGGGTTATCTGTTTTTCTTTTTGCAAATGGAGAAATTTCAACTGGATGATCTGTAATAAATGTCGGCTGTATTAATTTTTCTTCAACATATTCCTCAAAAAGCATATTTAGTATATCACCTTTTAAATGGTGTTTCTCAACTTTAATATTATGTTCTTTAGCAAGTTTTATTGCATCTTCTAAAGTTTCACATTCTTTAAAATCAATATTTCCGTACTCTTTTAAAGCATCAACCATAGATATCTTTTTAAAAGGGGCTTCAAGGTCTATTTCATTTCCATCAAAAACAATTTTACCTGTACCTAAAACAGATTTCGCAACTGACTTTATTAAATCTTCAGTTAAATTCATAATATCATTATAATCACTATACGCTTCATAAAGCTCTAACAGTGTAAATTCTGGATTATGCCTTACGCTAATACCTTCATTTCTGAAAACTTTGCCAATTTCGTAAATTTTATCAAACCCGCCAACTATCAACCTTTTATGGTGTAGTTCTAAAGCTATTCTCAAGTACATTGAGATGTCAAGTGTATTATGATAAGTAATAAAAGGTCTAGCTGCAGCGCCTCCTGTAATTGTACCTAAGATTGGAGTTTCAACCTCTAGAAAACCTTTGTTATCTAAGTATTTTCTAATTTCTTTAATTATTTTAGATCTATTTATAAAAGTTTTTTTAACATCTGGATTCATAATTAAATCTAGATATCTTTGTCTATACCTAAGCTCAGTATCTTTTAAACCATGAAACTTTTCAGGTAAAGGTAATAAAGATTTGCTAAGAAGTTTTACCTCGTTAGCCTTTATTGACACTTCGCCTTTTTGTGTTTTAAAAGCAATGCCAGATACACCTACAATATCTCCTATATCAAACTTTTTAAAATCTTCATAACACTCATCACCTATTAAATTTTTTCTTACATATACCTGAATTTTACCATAAGTATCAGCAACATCTATAAATGACGCTTTCCCCATATCTCTGTTACTCATTACTCTACCTGCTATGCAAACGTCTTTTTCTTCAAAGTCAGAGAAGTTTTCTAAAATATCTCTAGAGTAATTTTTTACATCATATTTTGTAATACAATAAGGGTCATTTCCTTTGTTTTGTAAGTTATTTAATTTTTCTATTCTAACTTTAATAAGTTCATTTATATCTTCTAATAAATCTAAATTTTCGTCTTGGGAAACCATTAATACACGTCCTTTTATTTTTGTATGAATAATAAATTAAATAAACCATGAAAATGGTTTATTTAATTTATATAACTTATTTACCAATTGATAAAATTTCATATTTAACCATTTTGTCATCTGGTAAATTAACAACAGCAATATCTCCAACTTTCAAATCAATCAAAGCTTTACCTACTGGTGACTCATCAGATATTTTGCCATTTATAGGGTCTGCTTCTATTGAACTTACAATTTTAAATTGTTCCACTTCATTAAATTCTAAATCCTTAACTTCAACTTTAGAACCCATAGATATTAAGTCTGTCTTTATATCTTTTTCATCTATTATATTTGCATTTTTAAGTTCATGTTCAATTTGTAAAATTTTAGCTTCAACTATAGCTTGTTGATTTTTCGCTTCATCATATTCGCTGTTTTCGGATAAATCTCCAAAAGATAGTGCAACTTTTATTGTTTCAGAAACTTCTTTACGTTGTACAGTTTTTAAATGCTCAAGTTCTTTTTCAAGTTTTTCGTAGCCTTCTTTTGTTAGAAAAATAGGTTTGTTCACCTCAACGCTTCCTTTCTCATATGAATAATATCACTATTATAAATAAATAACCTTATATTGTCAACTATTATTTTATATCTACTTATCTATCAATAAAATTTAATATATCTCTTACAAAGTGTTTTTTATTATTTATATTACATTTATACATGTTTTTATTAATCTCATCATTTAAATTATAACATTTTTTCAATAAAAAATAGAACTCTATATCTTCTATAAAAGATGGCTTGTTTCTTAAATATATGCTTTTCAGAACAGGCATCATATCAGATATAATGGTGTTACCTTTTATTTCTTCATTTATGTTCGAAAACACTATGTTATTGTTGCCAATATTAATATCTATATTATCTATATTGATAATGATACTATTATTTATTATATCATTATTATCACAAAACATTACAGATGCTCCGTAATTTTCTAAAATATTATCTGTTATGTTTTCAGATTCATTTAAATTATTAGATATTATTTTAATAACTTTAATTTTATGTATAAATTTATCTAAAACATTAAAATTATTAATATTTAAAGCTAAAACAAACGTTTTATTTATATTGTTTTTAGATATTAAATCATATATACAATCATATGTAAAAGAAACATCATCAAACGTAGTGTTAACATTTTGATGATGTCTTAATTTCTCATTACTTATATCTTTATCTATATAAACAAAATCATCATCATTTAAATTACACAAAAAATTATATAGATACTTTTTGTTTGTCATTCTTAAGTTTATATTTTTATATTCAATATTTTTTATCACTACATTTTCTATATCTATTTTATTTTTTCGTTTTAAATAAAAGTTTCTTAAAGAACTGTTTTTTTTTATATCATTAATTATATATAACATATTATATCTCCTTTTAATATATTATATTATTTATGATATTATTGTATGATAATATTTATCTAGATTTTAAAATTTCTATAGTTTTAGCAAACTGTACATCACTTTCCAAGCCGCCAATATATATATCAGCCTCTTGCTCAGGTGTTAGTTTTACCTCAAAGTCTGCTTTTATACCAACTCCATCATAATTACCACTTTTAGGAGGGTTATATTGTGCAATTGTTAGCCTTATTGCAGATCCATCTGAAATATTAAAAGTTTGTTGCATTACACCTTTTCCAAATGTCGTAGTACCAACAGAAATGGCTTTTTCATAATCTTTTAGTGCTGCAACAAAAAGCTCCGCAGCTGATGCTGTTGAACCATTTGCTAAAACAACCATTGGATAATTCAAGTTTTCTCCGTCTGATGTGTACAAAACTTCTTTTGTACCATCCTTATAAACTGCTGAAACTATATCACCTTCTGGTAGTAAATAATCTAAAATTTCAGTAACAGATGTTAAAAGGCCACCACCATTATTTCTAACATCAAAGACAAAACCTTTTACACCTTGAGATTTTAAGTTTTCAATAAGATCTATAAATTGTTTTGGTGTTTTTTCATTAAAAGACTTTATTCTAACATATCCATAGTCTTGATATTTAACCCCTGTAACAGAGTCCGCAACTATAACTCTTCTAGTTAAAGAAAAAGCTTTTTCTTCACCTTCTCTTTGTATTATAACATTGACTTTTGTATTAGGTTCGCCTTTTAAAGCATCTATTGCGTTGTTATAACCAATTTCAAGAACATCTTTACCTTCAATCTTTTTTATTACATCTCCAGATAATATTCCGTTTTCAAAAGCTGATGTATCGTTATAAACATCAATAATCTTTATATATCCACTTGGATCTTTATATATTTCTATACCTATACCTACGGTTTCACCTTTATTTGAATCTAAAAGTTCTTTATATTCAATAGAGTTATAATATTCAGCATAATTATCCCCTATACCGTAAGCCATGCCTCTCGCTATATTATCATTTAAAATTTGTTCGTCTATTTCTCCTAGATAATTTTGCCTTATTTTACCGTCAACTTCTGCAATTTTACTATACATTATTTCTCGCTCTTTAACTTTACTAACAATATTATCAAAATATTTCATAGAAAAAATCATTGTAATAGTAAGTACAACAGTTGCTGTTATAAAACACATAGATAAAGCTATGCCTATAGATATTTTTTTATTCATATATCTCCCTTATTTATTGTTTCTTTAAATATGGTAACGGGTTAGTATGTTTACCGTTTATTCTAACTTCTAAATGTAAATGTGGTCCTGTAGACCAACCAGTGCTGCCTACATACCCTACTACTTGACCTCTTGAGACATATTGACCAACTTTAACATTAAAACCACTCATATGTGCATAAAGTGTGCTTTGTTTACCACCATGGTCAATTATAATATGTTTACCATACCCACCTTTATATCCGCCACTTGTTTCATTTACAGCTATAACCTTACCAGAGTTTGCAGCTAAAATAGGTGTGCCACTTGGGGCTGGAAAATCTAGTCCTGTGTGAAAATCGTTAACCCCTTGTATTATCCTAGGTCCATAGCTTGAAGATATTCTATAGTAACCAGTTACTGGATATAAATATGTACCACCAACAAATTGACCGTCGCCACTTTCTTGTTGTATTAAAAATTCAATAGCATTACTTGCTTTTGCCATTTCTTGACTTAATTCTCTAATTTCTTTTTGTGTTTTATCTCTTTGTTGCGAAAGTTCGTATGCAATCCGTTCAGACTCTTGCTTTTTCTGACTTAGAGCTATCTTTTGTCTATCCAAAGATAGCTTTTGCTCTTCAACTTGCTTTTTCTTTTCTTCCATTTTTCTTTTAGTTTCTGTGAGATCTTCAATTAATTTATTATCATAATCTGCAATTCTTTTCATAGAATCTACATAAATTAAATATTCTGTAAATGTTTCATTACTTAATAAAGAAGATAATATAGAACCTTTGTCTGCCATATACATAGCCTTAAGTCTATTTTTAAATAAATTAAGACTATTTTCAATCTCCTGCTCTAAACCTTTAATATAAGTATTAACTTGGTCTATTTCTCTTTGTGTAGCAAAAATACTACCGTTTATTGTGTCTATCTCTTTATTCAAAACATCTCTATACGCCACTTGGTCTTCTACTCTACCGTTTAAATCATTAACTTTATCTCTAAGTTCACTACTTTCTTTACTTAGCTCATCAAGTTCGTTTTGCCAGTCTGTTATGCTTTTGGCATATACTGTGTCTATATTATCCGCCGATATAAGAAACGATGTCATAACAAATATTGACATTATAAACACACTTAAAAAAAATTTACTTCTATTCATTTTTACCACCTACACTTTTAAATGTTTTCTAGATGACATTATACTTCCTGTTACACCTGTCAATATGCCAAAGGCAAAAAATATAGTAGCAACATATAATCTAACATCTGTGAAGTCTACTGTAACATTAAACATCGTGTCAATCAATGGACTATTTTTACCAAAAAGCATTTCTATAACATAATTATAAGATAAACTTACAGAAAAATACGAAACAGTTGCAGATATAATGCCTATTAAAGCGCCTTCCACTAAAAACGGCAACCTTATAAAACTATTTGTAGCACCTACATATTTCATTATATTTATTTCTCGACGCCTACTAAATACAGATATCTTTATTGTGTTTGATACAATTACTAAAGAAACAACTATCAATGTTATTATTACAATTGCACCGAAAACTTTCAATGTTTCATCTATTTTTATTAATGAGTTTGCAACATCAGTAGGTGCATTTACTTTTTCAACATAATCTCTTAACTCAAGATCTTTCGCAAAACTTTCAAGTTTTGAAATGTCTTTTAATTTAATTCTAAATGATGCAGGCAATATATTATCTTCTTTTAAATCTTCAAGTAATATACTTGCATCTCCTAAAGTTTCAAGTTGCTCTTCCAAGGCTTTCTCTTTAGATATAAATTCATAACTTAAAACATTATCATTCTTATCCAAATCGTCTTTTAATTTATCAATACTAGACTTTTCAGCTTTATCTAAAATAAAAACCACTATTTCATTTTGAGATTTAATATAGTTTAACATTTTATCTATATTAAGTGAAAACAAAGCAGCGCTACCGATTAAAACTAAACAAGCAGATAACACACCTATAGATGCAAATGACATTAATTTGTTTTTTAAAACATTCTTAGCCCCATCTTTAACTAAATATTTAACACTACTTAATTTCATTGTTTTCTTCTCTTTCTATGCCCAATATTTCATTAATTTCTGTAAAACTTCCTGTAAAACTTTCTATATCTGCTATTGTATCTGTTTTTACATTTTCAATTAATTTGTCAGACATTTTTATTTTAGAAGTAACATCACCTGTACTTTGAATATCATCTATTTTAACTACAGGTTCATGTACTGGCTCATCTGAAATAACTTCACCCTTATTTATTCTAATAAGTCTCTTTTTAAATCTGTCAACCAACTCTTGTTCATGTGTAACAATAATTACTGTTGTTCCTAATTTATTTATTTCTTCTAAAAGTTCTAAAATTTCATAAGAAAGCTCAGGGTCAATGTTACCTGTAGGTTCATCAGCTATTATTATAGATGGGTTATTTATTAAAGCTCTTGCTAATGCTACTCTTTGTTGCTCACCACCTGATAACTCAGACGGGTAACACCTAGCTTTTTGCCCTAACCCTACCAAATTCAGCATATATGGTACTCTCTTTTTTATAGTTTTAGATGGAGTATCCGTAACTCTTAATGCAAAAGCAACATTTTCATAAACTGTTTTAGACGGTATTAACCTAAAGTCCTGAAAAACAATCCCTAAAGATCTTCTTAACTTTGGTACTTCTCTTTTTTTCATTGAAGAAGTATTAACCTCATTTACTGTTACCTTTCCCTGTGTTGGAGTTTCTTCTTTCAATATCATTTTTAAAAATGTGCTTTTACCTGCACCTGAATGCCCTACTATAAAAACAAATTCACCTTTTTTTATAGAGATATTGACATTTTTTAACGCATACGCACCATTTGCATATATTTTAGATACATTTACAAATTCTATCATTGTTACACCTTTTTTTAATATTTAACTGGTCTTGATTTCAAATATTTAGTTACCATCAAAGCAACTTTAAAAATAATTGCTTGATCAAACTCTCTTAAATCTAACCCTGTTAACTTTCTAATTTTCTCTAATCTATATACTAAGGTATTTCTATGAATAAATAAACTCCTAGATGTTTCAGAAACATTAAGGTTATTTTTAAAAAACGTTTGAATAGTTAACAAAGTTTCGTTGTCTAAAGAGTCTATAGACCCTGTTCTGAAAACTTCTTTTAAAAACATTTCACATAAAGTTGTTGGCAATTGATAAATCAACCTTCCTATACCAAGATAATCATATGTTGAAATATTAGTTTTTTCATAAAAAACTTTACCTACTTCTAGGGATATTTGTGCTTCTTTAAAAGATCTAGATAAATGTCTTATTGTGTTTATTATAGACCCAATACCCACTTTAGCTTGTACAAAATATTCGTCACCTAATGTCTCAATAATAGATACAGCCATTTTTTCAATATCCTTAATTGTTGTATCTTGTTTTACCTCTTTTATTAAAACCGTATCATTTTCATTTAAATAAAAAACAAAATCTTTAGATGTATCTGGAAAAATTGACCTCACAATTTCATAACAAGGTCTTGACATACGATTATCTAACCTTATAATAATTGCAACACGATTATTTTCAGTATTGAAATGTAGTTCTCTAGCTCTTATTACAACATCTCCTGGTAAAATATTATCTAAAATTATATTTTTAATAAATTTTACCCTGTCTTTTCTGTCATCATCAATTGTTTTTATACCATTTACAGCAACTGTTAATATATTTGTATATTCTAGTGATTTACTATCTTGACCATAACAAAAAAGAGCATAGTAACCTGTATTATCTTCACCAAAAAGTTTAAAAGTTTTATTTTCAGCTACTACAGCCCTATCAATGGATAAATCGTTGAAGTTTATATTGCTGTACTGCCCAAGCATCTCTAAGTCACTAGACGCTATAATTATACCGTTTCCATCTACTACACCGACTGTCCTATCCATAAAACAACCAATATTATATATAGTATCTTGAAAAACTCTGTTCATTATTAAAACTCCTTAGTATTTTATTAATATTCCATTTTTTAATTATTTTATTACAAAACAGCTGAATTTTGTACATATATAATAATATAAATTTATTTTTATATATATTTTACACAAAAAACAAAAAAAAATCAATACGTTTTTTTATTTACTTATAAAAATAGGTTAATGTGAAAGACCACATTAACCTATTTTTCAAAAAAATCTTCAATGGTCATTTTATTATTTTGAGAGTCTGTTATGTGACAACCAACAATCTCTTTATCTAACTCTAAAATACTTACAAAAAAATTTGATTTACCCTCTATTTTATAAGTCCATTGTTTTAATTTTTTACCTTTATATTTTCTCATGTCAAAACCTTGTTTTAACTGTAGTTCATTATACTCTAAATAGTCGTTTTCCATTTCTTTTGGTACAATAACTTCAACTACTTGAACTGGATCTTTTTTAACTTTTAAGTCTTTATCTTTTAAAAAAGATATTTTGTTATCTTCTACCCCATCGTTTGTATTAACATTTTCTATATTTGTAGCATCATTAGAACTATTTCTTTTTGCTTTTAAATTTAAAGCACTGTATCCAAAATTAAAAACAGATAATGCTACAAGTACTATAAATAAAGAGACGACAATCTTTTTTAAAAGTTTAGACAACTTTATTGAAAAAATAAACATATAAACCCACACTTTCTTTTATTAATATTTAATTTATATGTTTGTTTTAAGTCCATAATTACAAAAAAGTTAAATATAACCTTTTTTCTTAAAACCTTTTGCTAAAATATCACCTTTAGGTAACATTTTTATATCATTTTCATCAATTGTTTTTAAATAAAAAATTGAAAGTATATAAACAATAACACCAATAAAGATTGAAGGTATTAATACATATTTACTTGATATTAAATAGTAAAAAATATTATACGATAACTTACAAGAGATTCCACAAAAAACTCCTGCTATTGTAGGTTTTAAAAGAATGTTTTTAAAACTTAATTTTACACCAGTTAACATAATTAATAAATATAAACTACTTAAAACTATAAATAAATAACAAGCCATTGTTCCAATTGGCGCACCCTTAATGTTAATTGAAGGAATAGAAACAAGCCAATAGTTTAATGCAAGTTTTAAAGCAGCCCCAAAAATCATTAGTTTTACTGGTAAATCAGCCCTACCTATACCTTGTAATATGCTGTTTATGGGTATGCTGATTGCTACAAAAATTGATGCTATCCCCAAATATGATAATGGAGTTTCGGCTATAAGTACCTCTCCTTTTTGATTTTCAAACAAAAAATTAAGTATCGGATACGCCATTGTATAAATACCAATACCAGCAGGTATTGCTAAAATACAAGTTATCTTTAAAATAGAGGTAATTTGTTTTGACATTTCCAATTTATTCTTCTTTATAAAAGCACTAGTTACAACTGGTAAAGCACTTACTCCAAAAGCAACAGTTAATGATGGTACTAAATTAAAAATACTTACTGCCATACCAGAGTAACTACCGTACAAAAAATTAGGTATTTTATCTATAGATAGGCCATTAGGAAGCGCGTCTTTATAAATAGATATAATTGTATTGGAGTCTTGGCTTAAAGCTATTGTTAACCTTGTTAAAATAGACCCTAAATCTATAACTGATGTTATATTAACAACAACAGCAGCTAAAGAAACTGGTATTGCAATTTTCACTATTTGACCAAATAACGATAGTCTTTTTTCTGTTTCTTGGTCTTGTTTTAACATTTTTTTAGTTATTAAATCTTTTTTTCTAATTTGCTTTATCAAAAGATATAAAACCCCTATAAATGTACTTATTGTAACTCCCAAAACGGCTCCAGCAGATGTAATTTGTATTATATAATCATTAGCTAAATAATCATTGTAAAAAGTTTTACCTAAAACTTTTCCAGTTGTAATATAATTTGCAGTTAAACTCTTGTTTGCAATATAAGCAATAGATAAACCAAATAAAAGTTTAGAAAGCGCCTCAATAATTTGGCTTATTGCAGTAGGTGTCATTTGACTTAACCCTTGGTAATAACCCTTGTAAACAGACATTATGCAAATAAAAAATATCGCTGGCGACAACGCCACCATTGATAAATATGCTCCTTCATTATTTAAAGCCGATGAAATATAAGGTGATAAAAGATACATAAAAACAGAAAGTACAATACCTGCAAAACTAAAAATAAAAAAGCTAACACTAAGTACCTTTCTTGCATCTCTATATCTATTTAAAGATATCTTTTCAGAAACAATTTTTGATATTGAAACAGGTAATCCAGCTATAGCTAAAGAATTAAACAAATTAAAAAAAGTGTATGCACTACTAAAATACCCCATACCTTCTCCGCCTAAAATATTATTTAAAGGCAACTTAAAAGTAGCACCTACTAATTTAACTATTATAATAGACAAAGAAAGTACTAAAGCACCTTCTAAAAAAGTTTGTTTTTTGGGTTTAGCCATATTATGCCTCCATAGTATAAAGATTATTTATCACAGTTAAACCCACAAGTTTTACAAAAATTTTCAGTTAACCTGTTTTCAGTACCACAGTTACTACAAATTAAAGTTATATTTAAATCATCTATTTGCTTTTTTATCTCTTGCATTTCTTTTATATAACAGTCAATATTTGATATATGCTGTTCAATAATACTTTCGTCTATATTACCTTCTTTTTTAAACATATATACAAGTGACCCTAATTTTATTTTTTCTTTCTCTACTTTTAAACTTGCCTCTCTTAAGTTAAACTTTAACTTAGTTTTATCTGCAAATTCTCTTCCTTTTTTTTCAACAATACTGCCTGTTGTTTTAGCTTTATCTAAAAAGTTTTTAAACATATCCATAAAATTAACCCTCTCCATCTTTGTTTTTATATAGACTAAAATAAAATTTTATCATTGACTATTTGAAAATTATTTTTATATATTAATAACTGCAATTTTCAAACACTACTTAGTTATAATATTATTACCAATAAATTTTATTGATACACCAATTAACGGCATAAATTATAAATATATTATAATGGCTTTAGCTACCTAAACATACTTTAAATAAGCCCATAATAATATTAACTCACGCTTTTTAAATCTAATATGTCAGTTTTAAATGTTTTTAAAAAATTATTAAATGACATAATTTTATTTCCCGCTATTTATATTTAAAAATTAAATTCTCATTTATAGACTAAAATAAAATTACCCTAGTATTTTGTATATTAATATAATTGTCAAAATCAATATATTTATTAAACATATCAAAACATTACTTAATAATTAACAATTATTTTTCAAAATTATATTAATATATATGATAAAATAGCAATTTTTATTAATACTTATTTAAATTTATAATTATACTATCATTATACTATATCTAATAAATTTAATTATACTTTACTCATGTAAGGATTATGCTTTGACTCAAAAAATAATGTTGAGTTATCTCCATGACCTGGACATACTATATAATCTTTTTTTAAATCTTTCAAGATTTTTAAACTATTCATAAGTTGACCATAATTACCGCCCTCTAAATCTGTTCTGCCAACCTCTAATTTAAACAATGTGTCACCTGTTACTATATAATCTCCAATTGTATAACAAGTCCCTCCTCTTGTATGACCTGGTGTATGTATAGCTTTTATATCTACGCCATCAAAATTTATTACCTCATTGCCTAGTATCTCAACATCTGCATGACCTTGGTTGTCTATTCTTATGCCAAATGTTTTAGACTCGCTTTTATCTGGGTCATACAACATTGGTGCATCACCCTTGTGTATATAAACTTTTGCTCTTACATACATATCTCTAAGTTGTTTTACTGCCCCTATATGATCAAAATGACCATGTGTCAAAATGATGTATGTCACATTCAGCTTGTTACTGTCTAAATAATTAGTCAATTTATCAATTGTACCACCTGGATCAAAAACAACGCAATTTTTATTTTCG
>JBOFNA010000069.1:0-2393 GCA_051658665.1 Oscillospiraceae bacterium | reverse complement strand
TATATTTTATATTTTATATTTTATATTTTATATTTTATATTTTATATTTTATATTTTATATTTTATATTTTATATTTTATATTTTTAAAATTATTTAAGGTTTTTAAAATATGATTATATACTTGTGTTTTGTTATGATCATTTATTAATTCGTGCCTTGTATTATTATAAAGTTTATAGGTGGTATTTATATATCCTAGTTTATTTATAAAAAATATAGATTTTAAAAAAGATTTTTCATTTATTATACAAGGGTCATTTCTGCCTGCCATAAAGTGTATTGGCAAAATATTGTTTTTTATATGCCAATCTTTTAAATTATAAGCGTTAATTAATAATTTAAATAGACAAGAAAAACCGTTTAAAGTAAATGTAAAGCCACATAGATTATCTTCATCAAATTTATAGATCATGTCTTTATCACTGGTTAACCATCCGAATTTTGGGTGATCTAGTATAAATTTTAAATTAAATTTTCCGAATATTAAATCTTCAATAAACTCACTACGATAAGTATCTCTTAAAAATAAAGATAAAGTATTACACGAATTTAGTGCAAGGATTGCTTTTTTTGTTTTGCTAGGAGGCCCCATTAATATACAGCCGTTTATTGTATTATCATATTTTTTAAGGTAACATCGTGTAATTAAGGTGCCCATACTATGAGATAGTATATAAACAGGTAAGTCTTTAAAATTTTGTCTTATATAACCGTTTACTGTGGAAACATCTTCTATTAACGAAATGTCTCCGTCTTTATACATATATCCTAAGTCGTAAGGGTTTATAATACTACTACCATGTCCTCTATGGTCATGTGCAATTACTGTATAACCATTATCACATAAAAAATTACTTATATCTTCATACCTTTTTTTATGTTCACACATACCGTGTAAAATATGGACTACACCTTTTGCACTTTTGTTTATTTTTATAAATACGCTAATTGGAAAATTATCATATTGAGATTTTATAGTGAACATTCTCATTGACTTGACCTCTTTATACTTAATTTTGGAGTATATTATGATATCTAATAATAAAATTATTTTCAGATATTATTAAGGTGTTAAAACAAACCACTAATTGTTCCGTCATTTTCTACATCAATTTTTTCTGACGATGGATTTTTTGGTAAACCTGGCATTGTCATTATATCTCCAATTTGAGCGACTATAAAGCCAGCTCCATTACATATTTTTATTGTACTAATATTTATATCAAAATTAGTTGGACAACCTAGTTTTGTTGGGTCACTTGATAATGAATATTGTGTTTTAGCCATACAAACAGGTAGTTTATTTAACCCGATTTTATCTATATTCTTTAATTCTTTTATTGCATTGTTAGAAAATGTGATATTTGAAGCTCCATAAATTTTTTGACAAATAATTTTAATTTTTTCTTTTATACCTAAATTATTTTCATACAAAAGTTTGAAATTGTTTTCGGTTTCATTAATTAAATTCAAAACTTCTTTGCCAAGGGTTAAGCCTCCTTCACTACCTTTTTCCCAAACCTCAGATAAAACTGCTTTAACAGATACTTTAGAGCAATAATTTTTTATTAGATTTATTTCGTCTTCTGTATCTTTTGGAAATTTATTTATAGCAACTACACAAGGTAAGCAAAATATATTTTTTATGTTGTCTATATGTTTTAAAAGATTTTTTATACCTTTTTCTAATGAGTCTAAGTTTTCTTCAGACAAATTTTTGAGGCAAGATCCACCATTATACTTTAATGCCCTAACAGTTGCAACTATAACTACTGCATCAGGTTTAATATTTAGTTTTCGACATTTTATGTTTAAAAACTTTTCTGCACCTAAATCCGCACCAAAACCCGCTTCAGTTATTACTATATCTGCTAAATTCATAGCTGTTTTTGTTGCTATAATTGAATTGCACCCATGGGCTATATTAGCAAAAGGACCACCATGTATTAAACACGGTGTATGTTCTAATGTTTGTACTAAGTTTGGGTTAAGGGCATCTTTTAAAATGGCTGCCATAGCTGACTGCGCATTTAACTGCTTTGCATAAACGGGGTTATTATCTTTATTATACCCTATTATTATATTACCTAGGTTTTCTTTTAAATCATTTAAGTTTTCAGATAAACAAAAAATTGCCATTATTTCAGAGGCGACTGTAATGTCGAAACCATCTTCTCTTGGCATGCCATTTGAAGAGCCACCGAGTCCGCAAGTTATTTTTCTAAGTTGTCTATCGTTCATGTCCATTACACGTTTAAATGTTATTTTTCTAGGGTCTATATTTAAATCGTTTCCATGATATATATGGTTATCTATTAATGCCGATAATAAATTGTTTGCAGTACTTATAGCGTGAAAGTCACCTGTAAAATGAAGGTTAATGTCTTCCATG
>JBOFNA010000068.1:0-6022 GCA_051658665.1 Oscillospiraceae bacterium | reverse complement strand
TATCAATCTCTTTTGGAGCTGGTGGACGGATTTGAACCCCCGACCTGCTGATTACAAATCAGCTGCTCTACCAACTGAGCTACACCAGCAAATTTACAACGTAAACATTATAACATAAATAAAAACATTTGTCAATAATTTATTTTTTATGGTCGAGGCGACAGGAGTCGAACCTGCGGCATCTTGGTCCCAAACCAAGCACTCTACCAAACTGAGCTACGCCTCGTCAATAAAAGCTATATGTTAGCAAAATTATTATATTATAATTGTACCTATTTTGTCAATACTTTTTTTATATTAATTGAACAATTTTATTTAATTATAGTTTAAACTTGACTTATCAATATATAATATATAGAATATTAGGTATACTTTATTTTAAGGATATGGTGAATTTATGTTAACTAATGATAAAAAATCTATGGATAAAATAGTTTCTTTATGTAAAAATAGAGGCTATGTTTTTTCTGGTTCTGAAATATACGGAGGCCTTGCTAACACTTGGGATTACGGTCCACTAGGTGTCGAGTTTAAAAATAATATAAAAAAAGCTTGGTGGCAAAAATTTGTACAAGAATCAAAATTAAATGTTGGTCTAGACTCTTCAATTTTAATGAACCCTGCAACTTGGGTTGCATCTGGACATATTGGCGGCTTTTCAGACCCTTTAATGGACTGTAAAGACTGTAACACAAGACATAGAGCTGATGAGATAATCGAGGCTCAAACAAGCACTTCTCCTAATGGATGGTCTTTTGACCAAATGGAAGATTGTATAAAAAAAGAAAACTTGAAATGTCCTGAATGTGGTAGCCTTAATTTCACTAATATAAGACATTTTAATTTAATGTTTAAAACATTTCAAGGTGTAACTGAAAGCACTAAAAACGAGGTGTATTTAAGACCTGAAACTGCACAAGGTATATTTGTTAATTTTTCTAGCATACAAAGATCTACTCGTAAAAAAATACCATTTGGTGTTGCCCAAATAGGTAAATCTTTTAGAAACGAAATAACTCCTGGTAACTTTACCTTTAGAACAAGAGAGTTTGAACAGATGGAACTTGAGTTTTTTTGTGAACCTGGTACAGATATTGAATGGTTCAATTTTTGGAAAGATAAATGCGTTGATTTTTTAAAAATGCTACATTTAAGAGACGACAGTATAAAATTGCGTAACCACGAAAGTGACGAATTAAGTCATTACTCAAATGCAACAACAGATATTGAGTTTTTATTTCCTTTTGGTTGGGGTGAACTTTGGGGTATTTCTGACAGAACAGATTTCGACTTAAAGGCACACAGTGAGCATTCAGGTAAAAAATTAGAGTTTTTTGACCAAGATAAAAATAGTCATTACACACCGTATGTTATTGAGCCATCACTAGGTGCAGACCGCGTTGCTTTAGCATTTTTATGTGACGCTTATGACGAAGAAATTATTGACGAGAAAGATACTAGAGTCGTCCTTCGCTTACACCCTTCACTATCACCATTTAAAGCTGCAATTTTACCTTTATCTAAAAAATTGTCTGAAAAGTCTAATGAAGTCTACGACATTTTATCTAAGCATTTTATGGTAGATTATGATGATTCGGGGTCAATTGGTAAAAGATACAGACGCCAAGACGAAATTGGCACACCATTCTGCCTAACTATAGATTTTGATACCATTGATGATAACTGTGTCACAATTAGAGATAGAGACACAATGGATCAAATTAGGCTAAGTATAAACGACCTTATACCTTACATCCAAGAAAAAATATCAATATAAAAGAATAGCTATTTTTAGCTATTCTTTTCATTTTTAATCTAAACTATTTAAATAGTATCTTAAAATATATGTATTATAAAATTGTAGTATTTTGAAAAATATGTAATATTTTCTTTTACGCTTGACAATTAAATATATTTATTATATTATCAATTTATACTAACTTTATTAAATATTTAGTCATATTTAGTAAACCTATAAGCATATAAATTATACTAATGTTAACAAAATTTTTAAAAAGATAAATATCATTTAATTTTTATACTATTTATAAAATTAACTTTTTTAATATATATCGTAAAACTGATTTAAATTATTCGCTAATATATTTCACATGATTTCGCCAAAACAATCAAATACCTTTATTATATTTCAACTATATAATATTAAAAATCACAACAAAATTTATTAAAATAAACGATATAAAGGAACTTTAAAATGGCTAGTATTATAAAATTAGTGGATGTACACAAACAATATAATATTGACAATAAAAATGTTGTAGTCAATGCTGTCAACGGTATAAACTTAACTATAGAAGAAGGTGACCTTTTAGCCATTAAAGGCGAGTCAGGATGCGGTAAAAGTACAATGCTCTATATGTTAGGCTGTATTGAATATCCAACTAAGGGTCAATACTACTTAGATGGCGAATTAGTGTCTAGCTTTAATAAAAAGAAAATTTCTGAAACTAGAAATAAAAAAATTGGGTTTGTTTTTCAAGACTTTGGATTAATAGAAGAAGAAACTGTTATTCAAAATATAAAAATACCAATTTTAATAGGCGGTATATTTAATAAAGAAAAACAAGATTATATAGATAACCTTTTAACCCGTTTTAATATTATTCAATTAAAACAAAAAAAAGTATCTCAACTATCAGGTGGACAACGTCAAAGAGTTGCATTAGCTCGTGCATTAGCAAACGATCCTGATATTATACTAGCTGACGAACCAACAGGCGCCTTAGACAACAAGATGTCTGAGGAAATTATGAAAGCTTTTATCGAGTTAAATAATCAGGGTAAAACTATTATTATTGTAACACACGAAGATTTTATTTCACAGTTTTGTAAAAAAACTATTAATATGTGCGACGGTAAGCTTATTACATAAAATTTCAAAAAATTTAATAATAAAAAAGAGGTATACATTATGTACACCTCTTTTTTATTATTAAATTTTTTGAAATTTTTAACTATTTATTTCTATGTCCTGTACTATTTCAACTTTACTTATGAACTCTTTATTATCTTTTTTATCAATATAATAGTAAAGTGTTTTATCTGGTTTTGGCTCAAATTTATTGCCTCTACTATCTCCTACCCATGCATTTGGAGGAATATAGTTAACAGTTAATTTTGTTAAACCATTTGACTTTTCAATTTTTGTTATTTGAGGTATATATCCAATTTTACCTGTTATAGGTATTTTATAGCTGTTTTGTGCAGAATCAAAGTAAAATTGACTCTCAAAGTCACCAAAAGATTCGTGTTGAAAAGACTGCCCAGACCCAAAAAGTCTCGTTGCTTCTGCCTCTATATCTATTATAGGCATATACATTACACCCGTAGTTTCATCTTTTTTATATTGACTGGTTTCTTTTGACATTACAATTGACCAAATAGCTGTTTGTAACCTAATTTTTTCGTCTAATTTATCTACAGAATCAAATGGTACAACATCCATAACAACTGATGGCTGTATGAAATCTTCATAAGCTAAAAACCTATTTTTACCTGTAACTATATTACCTATTTCTGTAGATAGTATACCACTAATATTTACAAACCCAACTGTAGCAAAAATAATTACAATTGCACCTAAAATTGTTGTCCTTTTTTTTCTTTTTAACCTAGCTTCTTTTCGTCTTTCTTCTAGCTTTTTATGTTTTAAATATATTATATCTTCAGTCGTAATTACTTCTTTATCTTCTTCTATTATGTCTTTATGCTGTATATCTACAATATCATTTTGTGTTATTTGATTTTTACTTGTTTCTTCAAAAACGTTTTTTATATCTCTATTTTTTGTCTTTTTATTTGTTTTATCATTACTTGATATACTAGATTTTTTATTAATATCATTAACTTTTTCTATATTATTTTGTTTTTCATTTTTAGCTGTATTATTAACCTTATTTTTATTATTTTGTTTTTTGGGTTTATCTATAATATCCCTATTTTCTAATTTTAACTCAACCTTTTCACTATACATACTATCGAGCCTTTTACTATATATATCTTCAACATTTTTTAGTTGTATATCTTTTATCTCATTATTTTTTTTTGTTTTTTTCTTTTTATTATCTTTGGCAACTTTATATTTATCATTATTTTTGCCATCTGATTTAATATTACTCAATGTTCAACATACCTCACTATCTTAAATCTTTAATATAATACCTATACTATATTTTATATTAATTTATTATATGCTTATTTTTAGCCTTATAAAAACAATTTTTAAAATTAATTAAAAAAGCACAAGGCAAAACCCTGTGCTTCTCTATTATTAATTGCTAGTTTCAGAATTTTGAGAGTTTTCAATTTCTATTAACACATCTTTGCGGGATAAATTTATTCTTCCTTGATTATCTATTTCTGTTATTTTTACTGTTATCTCATCTCCAACAGCAACAATATCTTCTACTTTTTCAACTCGCTTAATATCTAACTTTGATATATGCACAAGACCTTCTTTGCCTGGAGCTATTTCAACAAATGCGCCAAAGTTAAGAATTTTTGTAACTTTACCTTTATATGTTGCACCTATTTCTGGCTCTAAAGTTATTGCACTAATTACATCTTTTGCACGTTGTAAACCATCTGCACTAACCCCAGATATAAAAATTCTACCGTCTTCTTCTATATCTATCTTAACTTCACAATCTGCACAAATCTTTTGTATTACTTTACCACCTGAACCTATAACTTGTCTTATCTTATCTGGATTTATTTTTAAACTTATCATTTTTGGTGCATAAGGTGATAACTCTTTTCTAGGTGCATTTATTACTGGTAACATTACCTCATCTAATATGTGTATTCTAGCTTCTTTTGTACTTAAAAGAGCTTCTTTTACAACATCTATTGTTAGGCCATCTATTTTTATATCTACTTGTATAGCTGTAATACCTTTATGAGTACCTGCAACCTTAAAGTCCATATCTCCAAAAAAGTCTTCAACTCCTTGGATATCTATCATTGTCATCCACTTATTTTCATGTGTAATTAATCCACAACTAATTCCTGCAACAGGTGCTTTTATTGGTACACCTGCATCCATTAACGCAAGTGTTGTACCACAAATTGACCCCTGTGATGTTGAACCATTTGATGATAAGATTTCAGAAACCACTCTAATTGCATAAGGAAACTCTTCCTCAGATGGTAAAACAGGTATCAATGCTTTTTCAGCCAATGCTCCATGCCCTATCTCTCTTCTACCTGGTCCCCTTGATGGTCTAGTTTCGCCAACAGAGTAAGATGGAAAATTATAATGATGCATATATCTTTTTTCTATATCTTCATCAATACCATCTAATAGTTGAGCATCGCCCATAGCACCTAATGTCGCAATACTTAAAACCTGTGTTTGACCTCTTGTAAACATACCACTACCGTGTACTCTAGGTATCAATTGGACTTGAGCATCCAACGGTCTCATTTCATTTAGTTTTCTACCATCTACCCTCTTACCATCTAAAAGCCATTGTCTAACAATTTTCTTTTGTATTTTATATATACACTCAGATATTATTTTAGAATTTTCTTCATGTAAATCTTTGAAATTCTCTCTTAAATCTTCAATGATAATACCCATAGCTTTATCTCTAATGTTTTTATCATCTGTATCTAAAGCTAATTTAACCTTCTCTACACAATACTCATACATTGTATCGAAAACTTGTTTATTAATCTCTTTTGATTCAAAAGCAATTTTTTCTTTACCAATTTCTTTTTGTATTGATAGTATGAATTTAATTACTTCTTTTATATGCTCATGCCCTTTTTCTATTGCTTCAAGCATTATATTTTCTGGTATTTCATTACCCTCTGCTTCTATCATTACTACTTTTTCATAGCTACAGCACAAAGTAACATTCATTTCTGTTTTTTGTCTTTGATCAAATGTTGGATTGAAAATTATTTCATCTTCGATTAAACCAATGCTCACTCCCCCAATAGGACCATTAAAAGGTATGTCAGATATGCTCAATGCTATAGATGCTCCCAACATACC
>JBOFNA010000067.1:0-4874 GCA_051658665.1 Oscillospiraceae bacterium | reverse complement strand
GGATATCAATGTCTGGATATCTCGGCTGTTCTTTGGGGATTCGGACGGTTTTGCCATCTGCTATTTCCAGGATGTTGACAGTCTGGTCTATTGGGCGAACGAAGCCGCCTACCGATGGAACTTGCGCGGTGTGGCATTTTGGTCGCTTGGGCAGGAAGATATGAGAATCTGGGACGCTCTACCAAAACAGATATAACTTAATAACAGGTTACATTGGCGCTTTTGCTTTCGAGCAAGGGCGCTTTTTGTATACACAAATTCAAAAGGAGGACTTGCTATATGAAACAAATATGGTCTTACATTCAAATTATTTTTACGGCACTGGGAGGATTTCTCGGTTGGCTCTTGGGTGGAGCAGACGGCTTCTTGTATGCCTTGATCGCCTTTGTGGTGATCGATTATCTGACAGGCGTCATGTGTGCGATTGTCGACAAAAAACTCTCAAGCAATGTCGGATTCAAGGGCATCTGCCGCAAGGTGCTTATCTTCTGTCTTGTGGGCATCGGAAATATTCTCGATGTCTATGTGCTGCAAGACGGCGGAGTTCTGCGCACAGCAGTTATTTTCTTCTACTTGTCCAATGAGGGAATTTCACTGCTTGAGAATGCCACGCACCTTGGATTGCCCGTACCCGAGAAGATAAAAAGCGTATTAGCGCAGCTACACAACAAAGGAGGAAGTGACTCGTGAAAATAGTTGAAAGTATTCTCACAAAGAACCCGTGCTACATCGCGGGAAGGACAATAACCGTTAAAGGCTTGATGCTCCACTCGGTGGGCTGCCCACAGCCGAAAGCATCTGTCTTTATTAACTCGTGGAATCCTCCCGCTAATGGCAGAGAGGTTTGCGTCCACGGCTTTATTGACGGAAATGATGGCATCGTTTATCAGACCTTGCCTTGGAATCATCGTGGTTGGCACGGTGGTGGCGATTCTAACAACACTCATATCGGAGTTGAGATGTGTGAGCCTGCCTGTATCAAATATACGAGTGGTTCAAACTTTACTTGCTCCGATACCACCACAGCAAAAGCCGTGGCAAAACGCACCTATGAATCTGCGGTGGAACTATTTGCTATGCTTTGCGGAAAGTATAATCTCAATCCGCTTGCTGACGGTGTCATTGTCAGTCATGCGGAAGGTTACAAACGAGACATTGCTTCAAACCATGGTGACCCAGAGCATTTATGGCGGCAGCTTGGCATGAGTTATACAATGGACACCTTTAGGGCAGCGGTTAAAGCAAAGATTAGCGATACATCATCTACTGCGCCCACTATTGATACTTACCCTGAAAAGCTGACCACTGGCTATTACCGTGTCCGCAAAACATGGGCGGATAAAAAATCACAGGTCGGCGCTTATCGTATTCTTTCTAACGCAAAAGCACAGGCTGATAAGAATTCCGGCTTTTCTGTGTTTGATGAGAGCGGCAAGGCAATTTATTCTTCCACTGCGAACACCTCGCCTTACCGAGAATACACCGTTGTTAAAGGCGACTCCCTCTGGGGGATTGCTCAGAAAATGCTCGGCAGTGGCACTCGCTATACGGAGATTGTCAAATTGAACGGTCTGACATCCAATGTCATTTACAGCGGTCAAAAACTTAAAATCCCAAACTAACCATGATGCCCACGGAGGTTATAAAATTCCGTGGGCATTATTTTTTTGTCTTTCGGTACTCAAAACGAGCATTTCTGTCCTTTGGAGTTTGAGAAGAAACTTATACAAATTTTCGTTCAAAACGCAATCTCACCTCCATTAGGTAGTGAGGGGAGCGCTTCTCAGACTGGAGGACTAATATGACTACCAAACAAAAACAAGCTATCGTCTCCTTGCGTGATGGAGGATTCGGCTATATGACCATTGCCAATGCACTCGGCATTTCAAAAGAAAATGTAAAAAGTTACTGCCGCTATCATGGCTTGACTGGCAAAAAGGCGGATAACAATAGTCGCATCTCGCTTGAACACAGCTTCTGCCCACATTGCGGAAAACTGCTCACCCAATCGCTTGGCAGAAAGAAACGCAAATTCTGCTGCGACGATTGCCGCAGTGCTTGGTGGAACACACACCAAGACAAGGTTAATAAACAGGCTGTTTATAATTTCACCTGTGCCAGTTGTGGCAAGCCATTCACTGCCTACGGAAATGCCTCCAGAAAATACTGCTGTCACGAGTGCTACATCAAAGCCAGATACAAAGGTGGTGGCGGCGATGAGTAAAGAGCAATTTCAAAACGAACGCGATTACCAAATCACCCTCTCTATCGCAAAAACGCTCCTCGAAAAAGGACTTCTGACCGAAGATGAGTATCGTCAAATTGATACAATTCTGCTCTCGGATTTTGAGCCAACTTTGGGTACATTATTTTCGCAGAATGACTTGATATAAAAGCCTTTTAGAGTGATATATATAGGTGGGAAAGGTGGTGATTTCAATGAAAATCATAAGCAAAATAGAGCCAAAAATGCCTGCGCTGCCAACGAGAAAAAAGGTAGCAGCATATGCAAGAGTCTCTATGGAAACGGAGCGACTGAAGCATTCGCTTTCTGCACAAATTAGCTTCTACAGTTCGCTCATACAAAAGAATCCTTTGTGGAAATATGTTGGTGTCTATGCGGATGACGGCATCTCAGGCACAGGCACGGAAAAGCGAGAAGAGTTTAATCGTATGCTTGACGATTGTAACGCTGGCAAAATAGACATTGTGCTTACCAAATCAATCAGTCGGTTCGCAAGAAATACACTGGATATTCTTGAAACGGTGCGACATCTGAAAGAAATCGGTGTAGAAGTGCGATTCGAGAAAGAGCGTATCAATTCGCTTTCTGAGGACGGCGAGTTAATGCTCACGCTCCTTGCGTCCTTTGCACAAGAAGAAAGCCGCTCGCTCAGCGAAAACGTCAAGTGGGGTACTCGCAAGCGATTTGAAAAAGGCATCCCAAACGGCAAGTTCAAAATTCTCGGCTATCTCTGGGAGAGGGACCATTTAGTGATTGAGCCAAACGGAGCTGCAATCGTTAAGCGAATTTTTCAGAATTTCCTTGACGGTAAATCTCGAATTGAAACAGAAAAAGAACTTGATGCCGAGGGGCTACGCTCCATCAAGGGTAACAAGATGCACGATTCGCAGTATTAAAGCGATTCTGACCAATATCACATACACGGGCAATTTGTTGTTCCAAAAAGAGTACGTTGTAGACCCCATCACAAAGAAAAGTAAGCTAAACCATGGCGAACTGCCGCAATATTTCGTAACCGATACTCATGAGCCGATTATCGACATGGAAACCTACGAATATGTGCAGGCTGAAATGAAACGTCGCAAGGGCTTAGGACCCTTTGCTAACAAGAGTCTTAACATTACTTGCTTTACTTCAAAAATCAGATGTGGCGGTTGCAGTAAGAATTTTCAGCGGTCAGCAAGAAGTCGCAAGCGTGATAGTTCCTACAAGATGTGGATTTGCAGCACAAGGCGGAGGTCTGGCAATGCACACTGCCTTTCAAAGGACCTCCCAGAAGATACACTCAAAAAAGCTTGTGCCGTGGTACTTAGTCTTGAGGAGTTTGACGAAAGCGTATTTTCAGAGCAAGTTGATTATATCATCGCTCATTATCCAAATAAGCTAGAGTTCCATTTCTATGACGGTAGAATCGCAATGCATGGCAAAGACAGTAACAACAATCCCCGCAACAATCGGTAGGTTTACCGCTACTACAATCAACAGTCAGAATAAACGCAAAGTCGCTGGCTATGCTCGTGTCAGCACCGACCAGGAAGAACAGCTGACAAGCTACGAGGCGCAGGTCGATTATTACACCAACTATATCAAAAGTCGTGATGACTGGAAGTTCATTGACGTGTATACGGACGAGGGAATCACCGGCACCAGCACCAAGCGGCGCGTGGGATTTAAGCGAATGGTCGCTGACGCTCTTGCGGGCAAGATAGACCTTATCGTCACAAAATCAGTCAGTCGCTTCGCCAGAAATACGGTAGATAGCCTTACCACCATTCGCAATCTGAAAGAAAAAAATGTGGAATGCTACTTCGAAAAGGAGAACATTTGGACATTTGACGGCAAGGGCGAACTGCTCCTAACCATTATGAGTTCCTTGGCACAGGAAGAAGCACGCTCCATTTCTGAAAACTGCACATGGGGTCAGCGTAAGCGAATGCAAGACGGCAAAGTTTCTGTTCCCTTTGGAAACTTCCTCGGCTATGACCGTGGCGAGGACGGCAATCTTATCATCAACCACGAGGAGGCAGCCATTGTCAGACGCATCTACAGCTTATTTCTGCAAGGCACGACTCCATACGGCATCGCAAGAACGCTGACCACGGATAGGATATTGTCGCCCGGCGGAAAAGAGAAATGGAATGCCAGTACGGTTAAAAGCATCCTCGCCAATGAAAAATATAAGGGTGATGCACTTTTACAAAAGAATTATACTGTGGACTTTTTGAGCAAGAAACAGAGGAAAAACACAGGTGAAATTCCGCAATTCTATGTAGAAAATAATCACGAAGCCATTATATCTCCAGGCATCCACGAGATGGTTCAGCGAGAACTTGCTCTTCGCTGCAACGGCAAAAACAGGCACAGCGGTGTACATACATTCTCTGGCAAAATCAAATGCGGCGAATGTGGCAGCTGGTACGGCTCAAAGATTTGGCACTCCACTGACAAGTACCGCAAAGTCATCTGGCAGTGCAATCACAAATTCACAGGCGGGCAAAAATGCGAAACTCCCCACCTAAGCGATGAGGAGTTAATGGCTTACGTTGTTTCTGCCGTCAATAAGCTGATTGCAAATAAGGCGGAAACCATCTCCGCCTTTGATACCATCAAGGCTACAGTGTTTGACACC
>JBOFNA010000066.1:0-3613 GCA_051658665.1 Oscillospiraceae bacterium | reverse complement strand
ACTGAAAATTTAGTCAAAAAATTGTTTAAACAAAAACTTAATAAAAAAAGTGAAAGCTTAGAACTTTATTTATCTGGTATTAGCCTAAATGGAATTAAGTTTTTTGATGAAACACCTGCTAAAATGGTCGATAATATATTTGAATTAAGTGACCAATACGGATATTGCTCTAACTATATTTTAACTAAAATAAAAGAAAAGTCTTTACAATATAATTATAATATTATTACTTGTTTCTGCCCTTTCGATCCACAATCTAAAATAGATCATATAATAATACCTGAGTTAAATATTGCATTTTTAACTACAAATAAATCTTTGAAATTAACTTACAAGTCAACTAAAGTCATTAATTGTAAAAGATTTTTACAATTAGATGATATTAAAAAATATAAATCAAGGCTGAATTTTAATCAAAAAACTATTTTATCAATTGCCCACGAGTTATCTACTCATATAGAAAAAGCTAAAAAATCTCACGATGATATTGAAGAAATCTATATAGAAGCTATAGACTTTAAAGAGATTGATACCGTTACAGAAAATATTTTAAATCAAATTTTAAGTAACTAATATTTTGAAATCTATTATATTATTATAAAAAAAGAGGGCTACCCTCTTTTTTTATAATTCTTGTTTTAAATTGCTAAACTTTGTTTTTGCTTCACTTACCTTTTGTGTTTGTGCTTGTGTTATGTTGTACCAACCTCTTTTGCTCATTTCATCGAAAATTTGCATTTGCAGGTCATGCTCTTCATTTAAAATGCTCATAAATTTATTCTTCGTATCGTTATTTGCACATTCATTGGCAAACAAATTATAGTTAGATGTTACCTGCTTCTGTGAAAACAATGCATCTGTTATCATATCTTTATCTGTAAAATTACTCATTTTAAAACTCTCCTTATCCTAACATATTTAAAAGTGTATCAAAATGTTGTTGATGTTTAGCTGCCACTTGCTCATATTTTGCTTTTAACTCTGGATCCTGACATTTTTGACTGTAATCTTTAAATTTAGATACTAAAATTTGTTCAGCACCTAATTGCTCTTCAATTCCTGTTAACTCTTTTTCACTTAAATTAGACATATTAATACTCCTTTTTATTTCTCATGTTTATTATAACCTTAAATATAATTTTTATTTGTTTGTTTTAAATGTTTGTTTTAAATAAAAAAATCAAAAACTTTATTTTTAAAGTTTTTGATTTTTTTATTTAATCTCTTTAAACCCTTCTTGTAATAAATGACTTATCTCTAAAGCTTTACCTGTACCAATAGCAACACACTCAAGGGCGTTATCAGACACTCTACAATCAGTTTTTATATGTTTTTTAATAAGTTCTGGCATCCCTTTTAATAATCCACCACCACCAGTTAATAAAATCCCGTTGGTATAAACATCACCAACTAATTCTGGCGATATCTCTTCTAAACTTTGCTTTATAGCATCTATTATCTTCATTGATATATCTTGTATTGGATTTAAAAAGTCTTTCTGATATACTATCTTTTTTATAGGTAATCTAGTATATATGCTTTTACCCCTAACTTCCAAAGATTCAACATTATCAACTTCATATGTATTGACAATTTTCTTCTTTATTTCTTCAGCTGTTTTTTGACCAATGTGTAAAGCATACTTGTTTTTCACTGTTTTTATAATAACTTCATCGTAGTTATTACCCGCTATTTTTATAGAAATTGCCTTAACTATACCGTTTAATGAAATAACTGCAACATCTGTAGTTCCTCCACCTATATCAACAATTAAATTTCCATTTGGTCTAGTTATATCAATCCCTGAACCAATAGCAGCTGCAACTGGCTCATCTACTAAAAATACCTGTCTTGCTCCACTGCTTTTTGCTGACTCAACAACAGCCATCGCTTCTACTTCAGTTATAGACGATGGTACACAAATACCTACCCTAGGTTTTATACTTATATTTTTACTTGCTTTATTTACAAAAAATTTAACCATTTCTTGTGCTAAATAATGGTTTGAAATAACCCCTTTGTCTAGTGGATACTCTGCAACTATATACTCTGGTGTTTTTCCCACCATATTAAATGCTTCTCTTCCCACTGCAATAATTTTTCCGTTTTTTATATTTACTGCAACAACAGAAGGCTCATGCAAAAGAATTCCATGACCCTTTATATATATAACAACAGATTTTGTACCTAAATCTATCCCAATATCATTATCTGCCATTTTTACCTCCGTCACTTTCAGCAATGGCTAATGACATTACTGATACTTTATTTGCACCATTTGATTTTAAAACCCGTGCACATTCATTACATGTACTACCTGTAGTTATTACATCATCTATAATTAAAATGCTTTTTCCGTTTATATCTATATCATTATTAACATCAAAAACACCTTCTATGTTTTCATATCTATCTGCCATATTTAATAAATGTTGTTTTTTAGTTTCTATATTTTTACTAACTAAATTTCCACAACAAATATTAACTTCTTTTGAAAAAGCGTACGCCAATTCAAACGAATGGTTTTTAACTGAATTTAATGATGGTATATAAGTTATTATATCATATCTTTCAGAAAAATAACAGTAATTATAATCTTTTAACAAAATATTTATAAACATAATAGCGTTTTGTTTATAATCATCTCCTTTATTGTTATAACTTTTAAAATTAATTATTGCTTTTGTTACATCTCCCTTATAAAATAATGCTGAATAAACATTATCAATATATTTATTTTGTGGAAAGTTACCCTTTACATCAAACCCCTTATTAATAAGTGGTAGTTTGTCGTAACAATTATTACATATTTTTTCATTAAATTCAATTATATCTTTACAAAATGGGCATCTGTATGGATATAAAATTTCTAAAACATCTTTTATTATACTCATGGCTAATATCCAATAATCTCATCTGTTAAAAATTTCTTTAAACCTGTATATCTTAAATTTTTTTTATCATTTTTAACCATATAAATTATACTGTCTTCTCTACCTATCAATATTAACACTTTTTTCGCTCTTGTTACAGCCGTATATAGCAAATTTCTATAATACAATAAACTATTAGTTTCAAGTATTGGTAAAATAACCGCCTCAAACTCATTGCCTTGACTTTTATGCACTGTTATAGCGTAAGAAAACTCCAACTGTGATAAAGAGTCTTTTTCATACTCCACAATTTTACCTTCAAAATCAATTGTTGTAACTCCTGCCAATTTATTTATTTTTATAATAACCCCTATATCTCCATTATATATACCTGATAAAATTTGTCCATTTTTCTCATACTCAATATCATAGTTATTTTTGGTTTGCATCACTTTATCATTCTCTCTAAAAGTTACTCCATTATGCGTAATTTCTATTTTGTCTGCCGATTTAGGGTTTAACTCATTTCTTATTTCAGTATTTAACGTGTAAGTACCCAACTCACCTTTTCTACTTGGACATAAAATTTGAATGTCCCACAATGTAGAAAACCCGTACGCCTTAGGTAGCCTATTTATATAAATATTTTTAATATCTTCTAAAGCTTTTAATTTATTTGTATGTTTTATAAAGAAAAAATCGCTTTTATTGTCATCCAAAATTGGCATTTGTCCACTTAT
>JBOFNA010000065.1:0-6614 GCA_051658665.1 Oscillospiraceae bacterium | reverse complement strand
CCATTATGCGAGCCCTCTTCACGTCCGATGAGAAAAAGCAATATTTTGCAAAATTTAATGTAGAGGGGTTACTTCGCGGCGATTATGGAAGCCGCATGGAGGGTTACGCTACGGCAAGGCAAAACGGCTGGATGAGTGCAAATGATATACGAGAACTTGAAAATCTCGACCGTATCCCTGCCGAAAACGGCGGTGACCTTTACCTTATTAACGGCAATATGCTCCCCCTTGGAAATGCGGGTGCTTTTGCAAATATCAATACCGATGACGGAAAGGAGGAAATTTTCGATGAAAAACAAGAAGTTCTGGGCGTGGAAAGACCCGATAAACGAAAACGAAGAAACACAGAGGGTGCTTGAAATCTACGGCACTATCGCTGAGGAGAGTTGGTTTGATGATGATGTCACTCCCGCTATTTTTCGCAGGGAACTGTTCGCCGGCACGGGTCCTATTACCATTTGGATTAACTCGCCGGGCGGTGACTGTATTGCCGCCAGTCAGATTTATTCCATGCTAATGGATTACAAAGGTGATGTGACTGTAAAAGTTGACGGTGTTGCCGCCAGTGCCGCATCTGTCATTGCTATGGCAGGAACGAAGGTGCTGATGGCTCCGACCTCGCTCATGATGATTCACAATCCGGCGACCATTGCGGCGGGTGATCATGAGGATATGCAAAACGCTATCGCTATGCTCGGCGAGGTTAAAGAAAGCATTATTAATGCCTACGAAATCAAGACTGGGCAGAGCCGCATTAAGCTGTCGCATCTCATGGACAGCGAAACTTGGATGAACGCAAACAAGGCGATTGAACTTGGTTTTGCAGACGGTGTAATAGAGGACGAGAAAAAAGTCACTGTTGCCATTCCCGCTTATGCCTTTTCAAGGAAAGCCGCTGTAACTGCACTGCTCTGTAAAATTGCAGAAAAGACTGCACCGAAACCTGCGGAGGAATCCGCAAAACCGCAAGGACGCTATGTTGACGATTTAAGAGCGAGCCTTTATAAAAATCAAATTTGATGGAGGAAATGATAATGAATATTGTTGAAATGCGTAATAAACGCGCGAAATTATGGGCAACCATGGAAGGTTTTCTCGATACCCACCGCACCGAAAAGGATGTTTTGTCTCCCGAGGATGATGTCACTTACAACAACATGGAAAAGGAACTAAATGACCTTACCAATGAAATCAGGCGCATGGAGCGTAGAGATGATATCGAAGCAGAACTCTCAAAGCCTATGAATAAGCCGATTACTGGCAAACCAGAAAGCACTCCTGCTGAAAAGTTAGGTCGTTCATCCAATGCTTATAAAGAGGACTTTGCAAACATTCTTCGTGGGAGGAATGCCATTCATAATGTCCTCTCAACCACACCCGACTCTAACGGCGGCTACCTCGTGCCTGATGAATTTGAGCGTCAGATTATCACTGGTCTTGATGAGTCGAACGTTATTCGTTCTATCGCCAAGGTCATCACCACGGGTGCGGAGCGTAAAATTCCGATTGCGGCTACTCATTCTATCGCACAATGGACTGCTGAGAACGATGCCTACACGGAAAACAATCCGACTTTCGCGCAGAAAACCATTGATGCATTCAAGCTGACTGACTTGGTTAAGGTGAGTACCGAACTTTTGGACGACAGTGCTTTTAATCTTGAAAGATATATCGCAAACGAATTTGCCCGTGCCTTTGGTATTGCCGAGGAACAGGCATTCTGTGTTGGTACTGGCACAAATCAGCCGACTGGTATTTTTACCGCAAATGGCGGCACTATCGGTGTAACGACGTCGAGTGCCACGGCAATTACGGTTGATGAAATTCTTAATCTTGTATACGCGCTGAAATCGCCTTATCGCAGAAATGCAAAGTTCCTTATGAACGATGGCACGATATCCGCACTTCGCAAGCTAAAGGATCAAAACGGTGCATACCTCTGGCAGCCGTCTGTTCAGGCAGGTCAGCCAGATAAACTGCTCGGCTATGAGATTTACACCAGTCCATATGCTCCTACCCTTGCGGCGGACGCACTTTCTATTGCATTCGGTGATTTTTCTAATTACTGGATTGCAGACCGTACAGGCAGAACCGTTCAGCGACTAAACGAACTTTACTCCACCAACGGGCAGGTCGGCTTCGTTGCTACTGAGCGTGTTGACGGTAAGGTTATCCTCGCCGAAGGTATTCAGCTGCTCCAGATGAAGTCTGGCACCTAATTGAAAGGCGGCGGCAGTGATGGATAATCTCCTTCAGAAAGTAAAGCAAAATCTTATAATAGACCATGCGGCGGATGATGCCTTGCTCCAAAGCTTCATCACTGCCGCTATTGCTTATGCGGAAAGCTATCAGCATATCGCAGAAAATTACTACACTGAGAACGCTATGCCTCCCACCACTGAACAAGCGGTAATAATGCTCGTAAGTCATTTCTATGAATCAAGAGATGGCTCAACGGGTGGTTTCTTCGCTGACAATGTACAGGCAGGACAGCAAGTTTGGAACACGGTCAATCTACTTCTCCGCCTTGACCGAGATTGGAAGGTGTAGACTATGTCATTTGGTAAGATGAACGGTTTTGCTGATATAAAGGCAGTCACAACGATAAAAGACAGCGAGGGATTCACCACTACTGTGGAAACAACGTTCGCGTCTATCCGTATTTACAGAGAGGGTCGCCACGGAAGTGTGCGGTGGGCAAATCTCGCCGCCTTTTCCGAAGCGACTGACCTGTTTCGATTCCGCACTATTCCAAGCGTAACCGTTACTACCGATCACTTCATCGTGTGTGATGGCGAACGCTTTGATATTACCTCTGTCGAGAATGTCAAAGGGCGCGGTATGTACACAGAGGTATTGGCGAAAAAGGTGGTGGGTACGAGTGGCAAAAGTTGATATTAAGATGCCGGAGGATTTTCTTTTGAAAATATCTAAACTCGGCAACAAAAGCGATGACATCTCCGAAAAGGTACTGAACGCAGGCGGCGAGGTGGTGCTTTCCAAGGTGAAAAGCAATCTCTCTGCTGTTATCGGTAAAAACACAAAGCAGGAATCCCGCTCCACAGGTGAACTGGAGAATGCACTGGGTACTACTTCCGTCAAAATGGATCGGAGCGGTAATCACAATATAAAGATTGGGTTTGCTGAACCACGCTCCGATGGGGGTTCTAATGCCAAACTTGCAAACATCATCGAATACGGCAAACACGGTCAGCCTGCTAAACCTTTTTTGAAACCTGCAAAAAGTTCTTCAAGAGCAGAATGCATCTCTGCCATGAAACAGAAGTTTGAAGAGGAGGTCGAAAAGCTATGAGCATTTTATCGGATTTGCAATCTACGCTAGAGCCACTTGGCATTCCACTTGAAACAGGGATTTTCTCGGACAATGCACCGTCTGAATATATCGTCATTGTTCCGATGAGTGATGTGTTTGAACTCTATGCGGATAATGCGGCAGAAATTGATGTGTAAGAGGTGCGAATCTCACTTTACTCAAAAGGTAACTATACAAAAGTAAAAAATGCCATCGTGCGGGTATTACTTGCTGATGAATTTACGATAACTGTACGGCAATATATCGGTTATGAAGCTGAAACAGGCTACCACCACTATAACGTGGATGTAGCAAAACATTATGAAATGGAGGAATAAATCATGGCTACAATCGGTCTTGATAAACTTTACTACGCTTCTATCACGGAGGACGAAAACGGCGAGGAAAGCTACGGCACGCCTGCACAGCTTGCAAAAGCAATCTCTGCTGACCTTTCTGTGGAACTTGCAGAGGCAACTTTATACGCAGATGATGGCGCATCAGAAATCGTCAAGGAATTTAAAAATGGTACACTCTCCCTTGGTGTGGACGATATTGGCACTGCCACTGCTGCTGCCCTTACAGGCGTGTCAGTGGATAACAACAATGTTGTGATTTCCGCAAGCAAGGACGGTGGTAACCCTGTTGCCATTGGTTTCCGTGCAAGAAAATCCAACGGCAAATACAAATACTACTGGCTCTACCGCGTGAAATTCGGTGTTCCTGCGACTAACCTTGCAACCAAGGGCGACAGCATTACTTTCTCGACACCTACAATTGAGGGCACGGTGATGCGCCGTAATAAACTGGACACCAGCGGTAAACATCCGTGGAAAGCAGAAGCTACCGAGGGCGACACAGGCTTAACCGAGTCTGTTATTACCAGCTGGTACGACAAAGTCTATGAACCGACATTCGCAACTTAAAGGAGGACTGAAAGATGGATACAGGACGCACAGCAAATATTACAATCGGTGGTGAAGAGTATACGCTACTTCTCACCACAAAGGCGACCAAGGATATTGCAGGACGTTACGGTGGACTTGAAAATCTCGGCGATAAGCTGATGAAATCCGAGAATTTCGAGATGGCATTAAGTGAAATCGTATGGCTCATTATGGTTTTGGCAAATCAGACGATTCTGGTTCACAACTTGAAACACAAGGATTCGCCCAAAGAACTGCTCTCTGAAGAAGAGGTGGAACTTTTGACTACTCCTCTCGATTTGGCGGATTATAAAGACGCTATCACGGTAGCCTTGTATAAAGGAACAAAACGTAACATTGAAAGCGAGATTGAGCCAAAAAACGCGG
Source organism: Oscillospiraceae bacterium (assembly GCA_051658665.1). Lineage (GTDB taxonomy): Bacteria > Bacillota > Clostridia > Oscillospirales > Ruminococcaceae > JBOFNA01. The sequence continues at coordinate 1,988 of JBOFNA010000065.1, read as the reverse complement.
AAGTCGAGTAAGTGACGAAGAGTTATTTACTCGACTTTTATATTATGGCATCGGTCAGTTGCATCTTTCACTTGATGAAACTTGGCTGATGCCTTTTGGTTTGCTATTAGACCTGTGGGAATGCCATAAGCAGTACACAGGCATTGCACGACCAAAACGGGAGATGTTTATTGACGACATTATCCCAGACGGAATCTAACGAAAGGAAGTGGAATAAATGGCAGATAATTTTGGCTTAAAAATTGGTCTTGAGGGCGAAAAAGAATTCAAGAAGGCTCTTACAGAAATCAATCAGTCCTTTAAAGTTCTCGGCTCTGAAATGAAGCTGGTTTCATCCCAGTTTGATAAAAATGATAAATCTGTCCAGTCTCTTACGGCTCGTAATGAAGTGTTGAACAAAGAAATGGACACTCAAAAGGGCAAAATTGAAACCCTTAGAGCCGCTTTGGATAATGCCGCCACTTCCTTTGGTGAGAATGACCGCCGCACGCAAAACTGGCAGATTCAACTGAATAATGCCGAAGCTGCTTTAAACGATATGGAGCGTGAACTTCAAAACAACAACAGCGCCCTTGATGACCATGCTGAAAACACTGACGAAAGTGCCGAGAATATGGAAGATGCCGCTGAAGCTGCGGATGAGCTGGCAGATGAGTTAGATGATGTCGCTGATTCCGCCGACAAAGGCAGCGGTAAGTTTGAGAAGCTGGGTGGTGTCCTCAAAGGCATTGGTGCGGCTATGGGTGCGGTGGCAGTTGCGGCCGGTGCCGCCGCTGTGAAACTTGGCAAAGAGGTTATTTCCGCCTATGCTGACTATGAGCAGCTTGTCGGCGGTGTCGATACTCTGTTTAAGGATTCATCTGCCAAGCTGCAGGGATACGCATCCAACGCTTACAAGACGGCAGGTCTTTCCGCAAATGACTACATGGAAACGGTCACTTCCTTTTCCGCGAGCCTTATTTCCTCTCTCGGTGGTGACACAGAAAAAGCGGTGTAATACGCTGATATGGCTATCACCGATATGTCCGATAATGCCAACAAAATGGGTACGGATATGTCGGCAATTCAAAGCGCTTATCAGGGTTTTGCAAAGCAGAATTACACCATGCTCGACAACTTAAAACTTGGTTATGGCGGCACAAAAACTGAAATGGAACGCTTGCTTGCGGATGCCGAGGCGATATCGGGTATTCATTATGACGTTTCGTCTTATGCGGATGTGGTTTCGGCAATCCATGTGATTCAGGAAAGCATGGACATCGCAGGAACTACCGCACTTGAGGCGGAACATACTATTTCGGGTTCACTGGGCTCTATGCAATCGGCGGTTAGCAATTTGATTGTCGGTTTTGGCAATGCGGACGCTGACATGACGCAGCTTTGCAACAATGTAGTCGATGCATTTCAAGATGTAGTGAGAAATATCACGCCCGTTATCGAAAATATCGTCAAGGCACTGCCGACAGCGATAGACGCAATTATAACTGCCGCCGGCGATCTGCTGCCTATGCTCATTCAAACGGTGACGGATTTGTTTTCACAGGTGCTTAATACCCTTTTAACGCTGCTGCCGGAACTCATTCCAGCGGCGGTTGAAGCGGTTATGACGATTGTAAGAGCTTTAATTGAAAACCTGCCGCTTTTGATAGAAGCGGCGGTTCAGCTAATTGCAACTTTGGTGCAAGGAATCGGCGAGGCTCTGCCTGAACTGATACCGGCGGCAGTAAATGCCATCATTACCATTGTGCAGGGATTGATTGATAATATGCCCATGCTCCTCGAAGCGGCACTTCAGCTGATCCTCGGTTTGGCAGACGGCTTGCTCGCTGCTCTACCACAGTTGATTGCGGCATTGCCCGCACTGATTGAGTCCATACTTGATTTTATCATCGGAGCGATCCCGCAGATCATCGATGCTGGAATACAGCTATTCGTGTCGCTGGTGACCGCATTGCCAGAAATCATAGCGAGCATCATTGCGATCATCC
>JBOFNA010000064.1:0-23471 GCA_051658665.1 Oscillospiraceae bacterium | reverse complement strand
CTATGACCTCTATGTACCAACTCAATTGCTGTTTCGCTTTTACCAACACCACTAAGCCCTGTTATAAGAACTCCTTCGCCATATACCTCAACAAAAACGCCATGCATTGTAAGCCTAGGTGCCAACTCTACAGATAACATCCTAACTAAAAACGAAATCAAATTACTAGTTGACATAGTAGTGCTTAAAAGTGGCACCTCATATTTTTTAGCCATTTCTATCATACAGTCAAATGGCTTTTGGTCTCCAGTAACAATTACACAAGGTGGTTGTTGACTAAATAAAACACCTAAGCACACTTTTATTTCATCGTCTGTTTTAGTATTTAAATAAGCATGCTCCATTTTACCTAAAACCTGCACTCTGTTTTTTTGAAAAAACTCTAAAAACCCTGATAATAAAAGACCTGGTCTATTTACATCATTTGTTGATATGTAAATGTTTTGAGGCTCCATTGGTACATAAACAGTGTCCAATTCAATTTCCTTAATTACTTTATCCAAAGAAACTTTATAATTTTCCATAGCATCTCCTATATAATTAACAGTATATTTGTTTCTAATTATATAATAAATAGGCTTTGTTTTCAATGTTTTTAATTATATAAATATATAAAATAGTATTGTATTATAAAAAAAAAAAATGTATAATCTAATTACTTGTGAAAAGAGGTATTTAAATGCGTATAGCAATCTTTGTAGATACATATTCACCATATATAAATGGTGTTGTAACTCATGTGAAAGTTTTAAAAGAAGGTCTTGAAAAAACAGGACATAAAGTGCTTATAGTTACTGCTAAAAATAAAATAAGGCACCATTATATAGAAAATGATATTTTATTTTGTCCTTCTGTAGGTTTTAAACATTTATATGACTATGGTCTAGCCTCACCGATAAGTAGAACAAGAATTAAACATTTAAAAAAGTTTCAACCAGATATTATACATATACATCAAGAATTTGGTGTTGGCTTATCTGGTGTTTTAGCAGCTAAAAGCCTTGACATACCAATTGTTTACACATTACATACCATGTATGATGAGTACCTTTATTATTTAATGCCAAAAAAATTAATGCCTTTAGCAAAAAAAGTAATGCGTAAATATGCTAAGTTTTTTGCTAAAAGAGCATCTTCTTTAACTGGTCCATCAAGAAAAGTTGATGAGTATTTTAAGCTTTGTGGTATAGATAAGCAAGTTAATATAGTTCCGAACCCTGTTGAAATTGATTTATTTTGTAAAAATAAATCAATTGTTGAAAAAGGACAATTGTTAAAACAAAATTTAAATATAACTAATGATAAGAAAATTTTAGTTTTTTGTGGACGTTTAGGACATGAAAAAAACCTTATTTTACTATTTGATATATTTAAAAAAGTTGTTGAGTCTAATTCTATCTATCACCTCTTGATTTTAGGAGATAGCCCAATAAAAGATGAGTTTATTAAATACACTATGGATATAAACATAAGTGAAAATGTAACTTTTGTTGGTCAAATTGAACACGAAATTTTACCACCTTATTACGCAATGTCATTTATGTATATAACTGCTTCTATGTCTGACACAAACTCTATCTCAATGTTAGAAGCTATGTCTATGGGTTTACCTGTATTGCATATAGAAGACCCGTTAAACCAAGGACAAGTAGAGCATGGCGTTAATGGATATATTTTTAAAAATGCAGAAGATGTAATTAGGTATCTTGAAGACTTTTCAAATAAAACACAAGAAGAAAAAGATACAATGGTGTCATCTACAATTAATATTGTAAAAAGATTAGGTTCTGATACATTGGCACAAACCTTATTATCTATATATAGTAAATGTTTTTAATAAAGATTCGAGTCATAGTATGAGTAGTACAACCCATTTTGATTTAGCAATTATCGGCGGCGGTATTGGTGGTATAATGACAGCCTATGGACTTGTTACACAAAACCCAAATTTAAAAATTGTTTTATTTTAAAAATGACATGATATTAAAAAACGAATGTGCCCTATAATAGCTAAAAAAACACCTTCTTGTATAGATTGCCCTTCTTGTGGAATAACGGAATGGATGGCTGGTGCTGGTGCATTTTCCGATGGTAAATATGTTGCTTCAACAGAATACGGTGGCTGGTTGCCTGACCTTTTAGATGATAATATTGTAATTAAATATATTGAAAATGCTGATAAAATTATATTTGCTGTATGTCGTGTTGGTAGTAGATTTTTTGCTAATTGGTGTACAAATAATGATATCCCTTTACAAAATTAATCAAGTGGATATTGGTGTGATAGTTGAATTACCTTCAATGATTTGGGAAGATTTTTCAAAAAAATATATGAGTCTAAAATTTGGTATCGTTTAAAACAATATGGTGACATTACAAGAATGTTTTGTTTTAATGATAAATGCCATGTTGTAACTGAAAACACTGGTGGTATACAAACTGTCAATGGTCACTCTTATAGAGATATAAATAAGAAAACTAAAACATCTAACTTTGCATTGCTTTCAACTATTAAATTTACTGAGCCATTTAATAAACCTATTTAGTACGCAAGGCAGGTGGCTGGTTTTACAAGGTCTTTATCTCAAGCTGCTGCTAACGGATTATATGTTGCCGACTTAATTACCGAAAATGTCTAGTTATCGTTAAATATTTATTAGTTTTTTTATAATAATTTTACTAATTACAGTAAATTTTAATATAACTTAAAATAATCTCTAAAATTACAACTTAAACCATTTATCACAAATAAACTTTTTTCTATTAGCATTATTATAAAACCCACAAAGAATAATTAATAATTCTTTGTGGGTTTTATAAATTTATTTTTGGTTTGCATTATGCCAATCAGATAAAAATTGTTGTATACCCTTTTCAGTCAAAGGATGATTAATCATACTAGTTATGATATTATATGGTATAGTTGCAATATCGGCCCCTGCCTCAGCAGCATCCTTAACGTGTATAATATTTCTCATGCTTGCAGCTATTATTTCTGTTTGTATTCGATGCGACCTGAATATATGTGAAATATCTTCAATAAGACTTATACCATCAAAACCTATATCATCTAACCTACCGACAAAAGGACTTACATAAGTCGCCCCTGCTCTAGCTGCTAATAACGCTTGTGTTGCTGAAAAAATTAATGTAACATTTGTGTCAATTTGTCTTTCATTAAGTATTTTCACAGCTTTTAAACCCTCTTCACACATAGGTATCTTTATAACAATATTATCACTAATTTTACAAAATTCTTCTGCTTCTTTCACCATTTCTTCTGCCTCTAAACTAATAACCTCAGCAGAAATTGGGCCATCTATAACAATCTTAGAAATTTCTTTAATAAGTTCTTTAAAATCTCTACCTTCTTTAACTACTAAAGATGGGTTTGTTGTTACTCCAGATATACCTAAATCGTAAGCTTTTTTTATTTCGTTTAAATTAGCAGTATCAATAAAAAATTTCATATACATCCTCCAGTTATATGTTAAATATATTATATCATAAAAAATAACTTTTTCAATAGTTTTAATAACACTAATAATCTTTACTTTTTAATAAGGTTATAATATAATTAAATAAAGGTGGTGATATTTATTAGTGATGCATTTGCAAACGGAATTAGACTCGGCGGCCTAACTAACATTACAGATATAAAAATTATAATTTGTTATATATTAGATAGTGTTAATAGCGAATTAAGTAAAGACCAAATTTCTCAAATATTACAAGAAGAAGAAATAGCAAACTATTTCGATATTATTACCTCTATAAATGAGCTTTGTGAACACAAACATATTATAAATAAAAACGATAAATTTTACATCTCAAATTTAGGTAAAAGCACTTATACTGATTTAATTTCTACAATCCCAACTTCTATAAAAGATAGGTCTTTACAATCTTCTCATAAAAATGTTTTGCTGCATAAAAAATTAAAGGATAATAAAGTTGATATCATAAAAAATGACGATGGATACACAATAGAATGTAAAATTTTAGATTTTGGTAGCGACCTTTTAAACATTAATCTTTTTGTAGGTACAATTGAACAAGCCCAAAAAATTAAAGAAAAATTTTTAAAAGACCCAACTTGTTTTTATCATAATATATTAAATTTTTTAATTTAAAAAAACTGTAACTTATTTAGTTACAGTTTTTTATTATATTATTTAAACCTACTCAAATTCTCTATTGTTTTTTAATAAATCTATAACATCTTTTTTAGTATACTTTCTTAAAATTAAATAATTTACTATAAATGCTGTAAAAATAATAATAAAAGTAAGAAGACCTAAAATACCTATAATATAAATAATATTTTGTATATCTATAAAAATCAAACTCATTATTAATGTAAGTGTTAAAACCACTAACATAACTTTTAAAAAAATACCATTTATATTTAATTTATATATTTTAAAAATATCATCTGAACTATATCTATATTGCTTTAATATACCTATATCTTTTTTCTGTAATTTTATATATAAATTAAATGAAAAAATTATATTTAAAATTATTAGTAACAATATTACTATAGATAACCCTAAAAATATGTAAAACTGCAATTTTAAAGATGCATTAATATTATCAAAAATTTGTGCACCATAAGAAACTTCAAAGTTATTTTCTGCAATAACATCTACTATAGGATTTAAATTTTTCAAATCATTTACATAAACAAAAATTTTACTTACTACATTAATAGGATAATAATTTGAATCTTCATTAAAACCTTTTTTAAAGTCATCCCAAGTTGTATTAAAGTTTATTTCAATTAACTTTTTAAAAGTCTCAACATTTGTATAATAGTCTGTATCAAATACCCTACTATAATTAAATAGGTGGGTTTCAGTTAAACCTGTATCTACCTTTACCTTATATTCTTTTCCATCTGAAATAATACCTCCACCTTCTATCACATCTACAATAGGTACATCTAATATAACATCTTTAGGTTCTATTTTTTTATGTGTATATAAAAAACCTTCTTCTAATCTGAAATCTTCATTTATCTTTTTTAAACCTTTATCATCTAATGCTTTAATTGAATAACTGTTTTCATTAGTATCTTGTATAGAAAAATTAATAAAATATTCTGCAATAATATCAAAATCTTCTACATTAAATGACTCACTAATTTTTTTATTCAATAAATCAATATCATTAAAGTCCATATTATCTATAAAACCTTCTTTATTATATTTTACAGACATCTCAATTAAATGCAAATTATCATTTTCTATAAAATCTTTTCTAGATTGTAAGTATTGGTTAGCAAAAACTACTGAAATTGAAGATATAAGCATTAATAAAATAGTGAAAACAACAATTGATACTTTTATATAATTACTAGATTTCTTTTTTATTAAAGACGAAATTGTTTTTATTTTATTCATTGTCATACTCCTTTAATACATCCACATCTCCATTACTTAAATGTAAATACTTAGCATTATTTTCATTAACCCATACATCGTGTGTAACAATAATAAGGGTTTTATCTTTAAATGTTTTATTTACTAAATTTATAATATTTTCTTTGTTTTCTCTATCTAACTTTACAGTAGGCTCATCCATAATAATAATATCTGCTTTTGATAAAAAAATCATAGCTAAAGAAACCCTTTGTCTCTCTCCACCTGACAATTGGCTTGCTTTTTTATCTGATAAATCTAAAATACCAAAGTTATCTAAAGCTACCTCAAAATTATCTTTAAATAATTTTTCGTCAAAATCATCTTTAAGGTTTAAATATTTTATTAACATATTATCTCTAACAGTTAAATTTGAAAATAACAACTCATCTTGAAATAAATATTCAATTGTTCTATTATTTTCGTTAATTATTTCTCCCTCATCTGGTTTAACATAACCTGACAACATATTTAAAAGTGTAGTTTTACCTTCTCCACTATTTCCACCTATGATATATGTTGTCTTTTCACAAAAGTCAAAAGAAAAATCATTGAAAATAACTTTTTTACCAAATTTCTTTTTTAAATGTTTAATTTTTAACATAAATTTTCAACCTCACATATATACTAAACTCTATTTTATTATAAATATACAAATAATAGTATTTACCCCTATTATTTTTTATCTTATGTCATATAAATTTAAATCTTAAACAATATTTTTAATATTATTTAGATCTACTTTTTCACTTGTAGCATTATTCATTACAATATTCAAAATATTATCTTCAGATATATATAGAGAAAAAACCTCTTCAATGTTAAAAACAACTTTTTTTGTCTCTATATCAACTATTTTGATAGCAGGACCTGCCTGCCTACTTGTGTAGTACTGTATTATTAAACCTGTTTTTTCATCGAAATAATCAATTGTGTTAATACTTTCAACAAAGTTATTTTCGTCTCTATACACTATATTGTTTCTATCGTTTTTTTTCCACAACTCACCTTTATAAGAAAAAACAACAGGATCATTAACATTTTTTTCAACAAGTAAAGGCTTGTTGTTAATATCTGTTATATTTAACTTGTAAATATTATAGTAAGATATATCACTGTTACTTTTATCTTCTAAATACTCGTTATAATACAAGTCGTCACCAATCAATGTACCTCTTACAATAAGACCACTTGTGTTCTCAAAAACTTTAAACTCTTTAGTTTCAGTATCAAAAACTGAAATTTTTCTGTCAATATCATAATAGGCTTTTGCATCTTTATCATAAGCTGTTGTTGAATAATTAAAGTAAATTTTAGTACCGCTATGTAAAATAGTTTCTAAACCTTTATCTTTTTTAGGTTCAAAAACAACTTCAACGTTAGTACCATTATTTTTTAGCAATTTAAAACCATAATCAAAACTACTACCAGATATATAATATTTACTTCTCAAGCCAAAATTTGATTGAAATACACTTCTAGTTTTCTTATCATAATCGTAAGTTAAAAACTTACGATTATCTAAGTCTACCTTATAAAGTCTAATATCAAAATTATTATAAATAAAATCGTCATTTTTTATTTCTACAACTTCTCCAGGTTTTAAAGACATCATTTGTATATAATCTGACCATTCAACATCTTTTTTGAAGCACCCTGTTAATAAAAACATTAAGAATAATGCTAATGTTATCATTATTTTCAATTTTTAAACTCCTGCATTAATTTCAAATGTTTGATTAGAGCCATTAACATTAACTCTCGCTTTTGCAATCATGCTTCTTGTACTGCTTCTATAATCTTTTCTAGGTGCAATAATCATATTTGAGCGCCAACTTGACTCTTTTGAACCATTTGAGTTTATCCAATACCTATTAGGTGTTTTTACATTTTGCCAAGATGATGAAACACCAACACTTGATATTGCACCAATTGCATTAACATCTATAGATGCGGATTTTCTTAAACTAGCCCCACCTTGCCAGTCAATCCTAATCATATTAACTTTTCTATTTCCTACGTACTTTGCCGCCACTTGGTAATCCCATTGTATTGTGTTACCAGAGTTTTTACCTACTGTTTGTACCCAAACATGTGCCTCTAGTCTACCTAAACCGTGAGGTAAATTATAAGTTTTCAATTGACTTACTGCATCCGCATTTGCAGATGTTATTGATACCATAAACACTAACAACAAACACATGGATATAAATTTTTTGGTTAATTTCATAAAAATACACTTCTTTTTTAATTTATAAAATAGTGAAAAACTATTTTATTATGTAAAAATTATCAATAATGTTAATGTTTTATAACATTATTATATATAAACTAAGTTAACATATTTAAATTTTATATAATTTATTGTTTTTTTAAATCTAACATTAATTTTTCGCCACTAGATAATAACACATTTAACACATCATTTTCATTTATAGTTACACTTAAAATATCCTCAATATCGTATAAAACATTCATCCTTTCAATATCAATTACCCTTAAGGAATTATTAGGGTTTTTCCCTTGATATAATTTTATAAGTGTTCCTGTTTTTTCATCTAAATACATATTAGGATGAATATCAAAATAATTATTTTCATCTACATATAATTTATCATCATTTATTTTTAATAAACTATCTTTATAAAAAAATAAACGAGAACTACTTAAACCTTCTTCAACTAAAACTGGCTTGTTGTTTAAATCTGATACATCTAATTTATATAAATTCAATTTATCATCTGCTTCTATATAATCTGTATAATATAAATAATCTCCATTTAAAGTTCCAGGTAACAAATTTTCACCTTTAGTATTTTCAAAAACATTCACTTCCTTTGTTTCGGTATCAAATACAGATATTTGTGTATATTCATCTTTATAATAGTCTTCTTTTTTTATGTATTTTGCTTTACTTGAAACAAAATACACTTTATTATCTTTATAACCTGTTATAAATATAATACCATTATCATAATCTTGGTATAAAACTTTAACATCATTATCTTTTAAATTTAATAGTTTAAACTCATTTTTAATACTTGACCCAGACGTATAATAATTACTTCTTAAATCAAAATCATACTCAGTAACCATAGGCAATTTTTTTGTAGACTCAAAATAATTTATAACTGTATTATCTGTTGGATTATAATAAACTATTTTACCACTATTATTTATATAGATAAGCTCCGAATTGTCTAATGGTTTATCCTTGATACTTTTATTATTACAAGAAGTTAATAAAAAAATTAATAAAAAAAACGTTAATAACTTTTTAATAAACATTATTTAAACACCTGAATATATAATATATGCTTTTGTATCATATCTTAATTTTATTTGAGCCATATTAGTAACATTTCTTGAGTTATTTCTATAATCCATTCTTGGCGCAATAACCATATTACTTCTATAACTAGCATCTTTTTGACCTTTTGTATTTATCCACATTGCATTTCTTGTATATTTCGTCTGCCAAGATGAGCTATAACCAGCATTTAATACGCCATCATTCTTTATACCTATATTAAGAGATGCAGAGTTTTTTAATTGTGCCAGACCTCTCCATTCGGTTTTTATCCATTCTACTTCTCTATTGCCTTTATATTTAGCTGCAACTTGATAATCCCACTGGTATGTGTTCCCACTTCTAGTTTTCCACCCAACCCATGTATGTGACTCAAGTACACCTTTATTACCCGGTATATTATAAGTTTTCAATTGACTTGCTGCATCAGCATTTACAGATGTTATTGATACCATAAACACTAACAACAAACACATCGATATAAATTTTTTGGTTAATTTCATAAAAATACACTTCCTTTTTTAATTTATAAAATAGTAAAAAACTATTTTATTATGTAAAAATCATAACATTTTATGTAAAAATTGTCAATAATATTAATATTTTATTAATAAAATAACAAAATAACCTTTAACATAACTTGTTACTTTTATTACCGTTAAAATTATAAAATAATTTATTAATTTTCAAAAAAATAAATTCAATACTTTTAAAATGTTTGGAAAAAAATAAAACCACAGATTTTCTGTGATTTTAAAATTGGAGGCGCCAGCTGGATTTGAACCTGCGCATAAAGGTTTTGCAGACCTCTGCCTTACCACTTGGCTATGGCGCCGTATATTTAATTGTATGCAAATACTTTTAAAAATATGCTAAATATATGGAGCGGATTACGAGGCTCGAACTCGTTACCTCCACCTTGGCAAGGTGGCGCTCTACCAAATGAGCTAAATCCGCTTGTTTTAAATACTTTGGTGCCTGCGGTCGGAATCGAACCAACGACACAGGGATTTTCAGTCCCTTGCTCTACCGACTGAGCTACGCAGGCAAAAAAGTGGCGACCCATATCGGGCTCGAACCGACGACCTCTAGCGTGACAGGCTAGCGCTCTAACCAACTGAGCTAATGGGCCATTTTTTTGTGGTGGGGACGACAGGGCTCGAACCTGTGACCCCCTGCTTGTAAGGCAGATGCTCTCCCAGCTGAGCTACGCCCCCACGTTGGCACTAATATTTTAGTGTCTTATATATAATAATATAAATAGCTTTTTTTGTCAATACTTTTTATTGCTTTTTTTATATTTTTGATAAAATTTGTGTTAATAATTACCTTAACCTCTTTTTAAAATAATACTATTTATATCATTTTCTTCAAATGTATATATAGCATCACAAAATTGGCATGTTACTTCTGTTTTAATATCATTTTTCATATCTTCAAGTTCTTCTTTTGATAATGTCATTAATGCATTAATAACTCTATCTTCACTACAATCGCACTTGTAGTCAAATGAAAATTCATCTAAAATATTATGGTTAAACCCATCCATTAAAATATTTATAATATCTTCACTTGATAAACCGTTTGCCATCATTTCTGTAATGGGTTTTAAATTTTTTAAGTTTTTTTCAACTTGGCTAATTTCTTCTTCTGTTGACCCAGGTAAAAGTTGAAGCAAAAATCCACCTGCTTTTTTCACAGATAAATCTTTTTCTACAAGTACACCTAACCCACAAACTGTTGGTGTTTGTTCGCTAACCGCAAAGTAAGATGTTATATCTTCAGCAATTTCCCCAGATACAAGCTCAACTTGCCCTACAAAAGGTTCAGCACCACTTACTTTTTTGGCAACACTTAAAATACCTTTACCTACAGCTTTACCTACATTTAACTTACCGTCTTCTCTAAGGTCAATTTCAACAATATTATTTTGAGCATACCCTTTAACATTACCATAACTGTCAGCTGTAGCTAATATGGTGCCAATATCTCCATCGCCTTTTATCTTAATTGTTAGTGTATCATTATAGCCTTTTAAAACACTGCCCATTAATGATGCCCCTGTTAAAACTCTACCTAATGCAGCCGTTACAACTGCACTAGGTTTATGTATTTGTTCAGCTTTTCCTACCATATCTGTCGAATCAGCAACAGCAATTATAACACCGCCAAGGTCAGATATTGCTCTAGTTATTTTAGACATTTAATTACCTCGCTTTTTTTAAAACGTATATTAATCTCTCAGTTTTTTCTTTAGGTTTTAAAAAAGTATCATCTCCATATACTTTTAATATCTCTAAACCGCTTTTTCTACAAATCTCTTTTATATCTTCACACGATATATAAATTTCTTTGAAATGTTCACTATCTTTTTTATAAAATTTATCATTTGTTTTACTAAAAAAATCTAAGTCTATATCAATAGACTTATCTTTATTTAGATTGTTTCTCCAAATTGTATATAAAAAACCATAGTCGTAAACAAAAACATTGTTAGCTAAAATATTTTGATGCTTATATTGGCTGTTTAAATCCAGTATAAATAAACCGTCTAAATGTAAAAATAAAGATACTTTTAAAAAAGCTTTTAAAACATCTTCTAAATTGCATAAATGGTTAATTGTATCAAGTGCAGAAACAACAATATCAATTGTACCATATAAATCTAAATTTAAAATATCTTGATTTAAAAACAAAATTTTATTTTTATCATTTTTTTCCATAGCTCTAGACAACATATCATAAGATTTGTCAACCCCTATAACATCATATCCTAATTTCTGAAACTCTAAAGATAAACTGCCTGTACCACAACCTAAATCCAATAAAATATCTGTTTGGTTATATGTTTTTTTATGTTTTTTTATTAATTCATTAAAATAATTTGCTCTTTTTTTATAATCAATATTTGATGTTAAAACATCATAATAATCAGCAAAAACGTCATAACTCATATTAAATCTACACTTTTACTCCATTCTTCACAGACTTCGTCTATTACTTCTCTAACTTTATCAAACCCTAAATTTTTAATTGACGATACAGGAAAAAATTTAATTTCATCTCCACAAGGAATTTCGTTTTTTATTTCAACAAGCCTTTTTTCAAGTTGCGCTTTATTAAGTTTATCCATTTTTGTTAAAACAATAATAAAAGGTAAAGAATTATCAATTAAAAACTCAATCATCTGTACATCGCCTACAGTTGGTGTATGTCTTATATCAACAAGTTGCAAAATAAGTCCAATATTTCTATCCTGTAAAAAATAGCTGTCTATAAGTTCAGCCCATCTTTTTTTTTCTGTTTTAGCAACTTTTGCGTAACCGTAGCCCGGTAAGTCTACAAAATAAATTTCATTTAATTTAAAAAAATTTATTGTAGATGTTTTACCAGGCATTGAACTTACCCTTGCTAAAGATTTTCTATTAAAAACTTTATTTATCAATGTAGATTTACCAACATTTGATCTACCAACAAAAACAATTTCTAAGTTTGTCGACTCAGGTAACTGTTTTGCCATACCATAAGATGTGTAAAATTCTACTAAGTTATAATTCATAAATCACCCTTAACAATTTAATGTATATTCTTTATTTTCTTTATTTTCCTTATTTTTTTTATTTTTATTAAATAATTTCGGCATTGTATATTTAATAGTTTGTGAAAAAGTATTTATAGGTATAAACTCAATATTTTCTTTTACAATATCATCAACATCGTCTAAATTTGAAATATTATCTATTGGTATTAATATTTGTTTAATATGCTCTTTATACGCACCCATTGACTTTTCTGGTAACCCTCCTATAGGTAAAATGTTACCTCTTATTGTTATTTCACCTGTCATTGCGATGTCACCTTTTATTTTAGCACCAGTCAACGCAGATAAAACAACTGTAGCCAACGCCATACCAGCAGATGGTCCATCTTTAGGTACCGCACCATCTGGTACGTGTATATGTATGTCCTTGTTTTTATAAAAATTTGTGTCTACATCGTAATCTTTGGCAATAGACCTTATGTAGTTAATAGCAATATGTGCTGACTCTTGCATAACATCTCCAAGGCTACCAGTTAGTTTAACTTTACCATTACCCTCAAATATATTAACTTCAATAGGCATTGTTTCTCCCCCTACTGATGTCCAAGCTAGTCCATTTACAATACCTACTTTATCATCTTTAACAATTTCTTTAGATTTAAACCTAACGGTACCTAAATAATCTTTTAAAATGTTCTCTGTAACATTTACCTTTGTCTTACCTTCAAAAACAATCTCTTTAGCAACTTGTCTACAAATTTTAGATACATTTCTCTCTAAAGTTCTTACACCAGCCTCTTTTGTATAACCATCAATAATTGCGTATAAAGATTTATCGTTAAATTTAATTTGAGTACTATCTAAACCATTTTTTTCAATTTGCTTTTTAACTAAATGCTTTTTAACAATATTAAATTTTTCTTCTCTTGTATAGCTATCTATATATATAATATCCATTCTATCTCTTAAAGGTGCTGGTATACTTGCAGGATTATTAGCAGTTGCAATAAAAAACACTTTACTTAAATCAAAAGGTATTTCAATATAATTATCTTCAAAAGTTTTATTTTGCTCTCCATCTAAAACCTCAAGCAATGCTGAAGCTGGGTCGCCTCTTAAATTGCTACTTAATTTATCAATTTCGTCAAGTAAAATAACCGGGTTATTAACGCCTGATTTTTGTATGGATTTTATTATTTTACCTGGCATTGCCCCAATATAAGTTTTTCTATGACCTCTTATTTCAGCTTCATCTGAAACGCCACCTAAAGATATCCTTGCAAATTTTTTCTTTAAAGATCTCGCAATAGACTTTGCAATAGATGTCTTACCAACTCCTGGAGGACCCACTAAACAAAGTATAGACGCGTTTTTGTTTTCAGTTAAATTGTTAACAGCAACATATTGTAAAATAACCTCTTTAACTTTTTTCAGTCCAAAATGTTCTTTTTCTAATATATTTTTAGCATTATTTAAATTTTTGTTATCTTTACCACTCTTATTAAATGGTAAATTTAAACAAATATCTAAGTATCCACTTACTACTGTATACTCTTGGCTATGTACACTAAGTTGTGCTAATTTTTTTATTTCTTTCTCAACTTTATTAAAAGATTCTTCAGCTAAGCCTAAAGACTCAAGTTTTATCATATACTCATCTGGCTTTTCTATCTCTTCATCAACATCTTCGTCATATTCGCCTAATTCATCTTTAATAACTTTTAATTGTTGACGTAAAAAATATTCTCTTTGGTTTCCACCAATTTGATTTTTTACATTTTCTACAATCTCACGCTCTGTCTCAATAACTTTTATTTCTTTTTCTAGTAATATACATAAATATTCAATTGCTATATTAATATCTATTACTTCTAAAAGCTGTTGTTTTACATCAAAACTAAAATCAACGTTAGATAAAATCTTCGAAAATATAAATGATATATCATTTGATTCAATTATTTTCACAACATCTTCAATCGGTATATTATTATCAACCTTTACATAGTTATTAAAACTATCTTTCAAAACTCTTATCATTGCTTCATTTTCAATTTCATTATGTGGTATTTTGCCATCGTTTATTATATCCACATCTGAGTATATGAACCCATTCTCTTCATAATAATCAAAAATTCTTGCTTTTTCATAAGTCTGCACTAAAACTCTATATATTTTATCTGTAAGTTTTATAATTTGTTTAACTTTTGCTAAAACACCAACTGTATATATATTTTCAACTGTTGGGTTATCTGTAGACATCTTTCTTTGTGCTACTAAAAAAATTTTATTATTATCTTTCATACCATATTTTGATGCATTAATTGAATACTCGCGTCCAACATCAAAAGTTATAAAAGATTCAGGAAAAGCAACCATTCCTCTCAACGGTATAGTTGGTATTTTTATATATTTATATTTTTTTATTTCAGACATAATTTCACCTCTTAACTAGACATAACAAATTATTCATTTAATAATGTCCTACTTTATTATACAAAATTTATATTTAATAATCAAGTTTATATATATATAAATCGTTAACAATATATAGACTATAAATAAAAGATACAGGTATTAACCTGTATCTTTTATTTATCATTAGATAATAATTGATAATTATCTTCTTTATATACATATTTAGGTAAAGCATTTTCAGTTATACAAACTTTGTCAATAGTAACCTTTTCTATATTATCATTAGAAGGTACCTCAAACATAATATTTAATAACGTTTTTTCAACTATGCTTCTTAGGCCTCTGGCTCCCGTTTTCATTTCTATTGTTTTTTTAATGATTTCATCAATAGACTCATCTGTAAATTCAAGCTCAACACCATCTAAATCAAAAAGCTTTTTATATTGTTTCATCAATGCATTTTTAGGTTTTATTAAGATTTCTTTTAATGCTTTTTCATCTAAATCATCTAAAACTGCAACTATAGGCAACCTACCAATAAGTTCTGGAATAATACCGAACTTTATTATATCATCTGGCCTTATATCCTGCATTATTTGTTTTATCTTTTTATCATTTTTACTAAAAATTTCAGATCCAAAACCCAATGAGTTGTTTTTATTTCTATTTTCGATGACTTTTTGAATACCTTCAAATGCTCCACCACAAATAAACAAAATGTTAGACGTATCTACCTGTAAAAACTCTTGATGTGGATGCCTTCTTCCACCTTGAGGTGGTACATTCGACACAGTACCTTCAATTATTTTTAAAAGTGCTTGTTGTACACCTTCACCACTTACATCTCTTGTTATTGATGGATTTTCAGATTTTCTAGAAATTTTATCTATTTCATCTATATATATAATACCTTTTTGTGCTTTTGCAATATCATAATCAGCCGCTTGTATAAGTCTTAATAAAATGTTCTCAACATCTTCACCCACATACCCTGACTCTGTTAAAGTTGTCGCATCTGCTATTGCAAAAGGTACATTTAATGTTTTAGCTAAAGTTTGTGCTAATAATGTCTTTCCAGTACCTGTAGGTCCAATTAACAGAATATTGCTTTTCTTAAGTTCTACTTCTTCTTCACCTAAATCTTGAGACATAACCCTTTTATAATGATTATATACAGCTACAGCTAATGTTACCTTAGCTAAATCTTGACCTATTATATATTCATCTAATACATCTTTTATTTCAGCTGGTTTTAAAACCTTAATTTCATCAGCAATAACATTTTTTATATTATCATCATAGTCAAAATGGTTTAAATTAATACCTTCTTCTTCCAAAAGACTAACACAAAGACTTATACACTCATCGCAAACAGCAACATTTGGACCTGTTATAATTCGCCTTACGCTATCCTGTTTTTTACTACAAAAAGAACATTGTAAAATATTTTTATCTGACATTTATTTATCTCTTTTCAATTACTTTATCAATTAAACCATAATTTTTAGCCTGCTCAGCAGACATAAAATTATCACGATCTGTATCTTTTTCTATTTCTTCTATAGGCTTACCAGTTATCTCAGAAAATATACCATTTAATTTTTTCTTCATTTTTAAAAGTCTTTCTACTTGTATTTCAACATCTGTAGCTTGACCTCTAGCACCACCCAAGGGTTGGTGAATCATTACTTCGCTATTTGGTAAAGCAAACCTTTTACCTTTTGCTCCTACTGATAATAAAAAGGCTCCCATAGATGCTGCCATACCTATGCAAATAGTAGAAACATCTGGTTTGATATATTCCATTGTGTCATAAATAGCCATACCAGATGTTATAGAACCACCTGGGCTGTTTATATAAAGATGTATATCTTTATCTGGGTCTTGTGACTCTAAATATAATAATTGTGCAACAACTAAACTTGCTGTTGTATCATTAACTTCATCACAAAGCATAATAATTCTATCGTTTAAAAGTCTTGAATAAATGTCATAAGAGCGTTCGCCTCTACTTGTTTGTTCAACGACCATTGGTACTAATGCCATTCTTAAACCTCCTAAGTTTTATTACTTATATTATACAGTATTTATTGTTTATTTTTCATCACTTTTTGTAGGTGATTTTGTTGTTTTTTTTGCTGTTGTTGTTGCTTTTACTGTTTTTTTAGGCTTTTCTTCAGATTTTTTTTCTGTTGTCTTTTTTACTACTGTTGCATTTTCTTTTTTTATTTCTTCATCAACTATTGAAATTTTTGATGTTTCTTTTATTAAATCTATAGCTTTATTTACAGCAATATCCATTTTTATTTCATCAGAATTGATATGTTTTTTAACTTCATC
This sequence comes from Oscillospiraceae bacterium, assembly GCA_051658665.1. Lineage (GTDB taxonomy): Bacteria > Bacillota > Clostridia > Oscillospirales > Ruminococcaceae > JBOFNA01. Next base: position 6,442 of record JBOFNA010000064.1, on the reverse strand, counting down.
TACACTTATTTTATAACCTTCAGCAATTTTTTCAAATTCTTTAGCTATATCTTCTTCCGTAGCTTCAATTTTTTCTAATTCAACAACCTTTTCTAACGCTAATCTTATTTTAACTTGTTTTTCAGCTTGTTCCCTAAATGTTAATTTTAAACCTTCTATTGACATACCTGTATATTGTAAGTATAAATCAAGTTGCATTCCTTGACTCTGAATTCTTTGTTCAAAACCTTTTAGTTCTTCTTCTGATCTATTATCATACATTATTTCAGGTATTTCACCCTCTAAGTTTTCAATAACTTTATCAATTAATTTGTTTTCAACATCTGTTTCAGATGTTTTCTCATTACTGCTAACTAATTTTTCTTTTATTGATTTCTCATAATCTTTTAATGTGTCAAATTCACTTACATCTTTAGCAAATTCATCATCTAACTCAGGTAATTGTGTTTCTTTCAACTCATGTAGTTTAACTTCAAAAACGCTATCTTTACCTTTTAAATTATCTGAATGATACTCATCTGGAAACTTAACGTTAACTTCAAATTCATCTCCAACTTTATGACCAACAATTTGCTCTTCAAACCCTGGTATAAATTGACCAGACCCTAATTTCAAGTCAAACCCTTCACCAGTTCCACCATCAAAAGCAACACCATCACAAAACCCTTTAAAATCTATAGTTGCAGTATCATCTAACTTCGCTTCTCTATCCTCTACAGTTAATACTCTTGAGTTTGTTTCTCTAACTTTTTGTATTTCTTTATCAACATCTTTTTTCGTAACTTTTTTTACAGATTTTTCAACTTCAATGTTTTTGTAATTTGTAACTGAAATTTCAGGTTTTGTATATAAAATTGCTTTAACAACTAAACCATCATTTTTATCTGCTTTTACTATATCTATATCTGGTCTACTAACTGGTATCAGTTGTGACTCTTCTAATATATCATTATAAATTTCTGGTAAAACCATATCTATAGCATCATCAAAAAACACAGTTTCTCCATGCATTTTTTCAATAATACCTTGGGGTGCCTTACCTTTTCTGAAACCGGGTATATTTATTTTTTTAACATTTTTTTTATAAGCAACATTTATTGCATCTTTAAAAGTTTTTCCGTCTACTGAAAACTCTAACTCCCATTTGTTTGTTTCTAATTCTTTTTTATTAATTAAGCTCATTTTGATCCTCCTAAAATATTAAATATCTTTTTTAATTTTACCACATCTTATATATAATTACTACTATTTTTTTATATTTTAAATAAATCTAATTACCTATAAAATAAGGTGTGAATTTTAAAAAATCTGCAGATATTAACTTAAATTTAATTCCTTCATAAACGCCATTAAATGCCATATTACAACCTTTAGCGTGAATATGCCCATAATAACATTCTTTTATATTATATTCTTTTAATATATCAATAAATTCTTTTATAACGTAATCATTGTAGATTGGTGGATAATGTAAAAATACAATTGTTTCTTTATCTGCATCACAATCATTTAAAGAAAACCTAAGCCTACCAGATTCTCTTGCAATTATTTTGTCAGCTGAACTTTTATCATCACAATTATCTGCAAACATCCACCCTCTTGTGCCACAAAGGTTGTAATTTTTATATTTTACAGCATTATTATATATAATGTCTATATTATTAAAATTATTTTGTTCAAAAAAATTTTTAATCTTATTTTTGCTCTGCCACCATAAATCATGATTACCTTTTAAAATAACTTTTTTTCCCGGTAAACAATTTAAAAACTCAAAATCTTTAACTGTATCTTGTAATTTCATTCCCCAACTAATATCTCCAGCTAAAACCACAATATCATTATCATTAACTAATTTAATCCAATTTTCTTTAAGTCTTTGAGAGTAATTTTCCCACCCACTAAATATATCCATTTTTTTACTATCATCACCCATAGCTAAATGTATATCACCAATTGTAAAAACGGACATTAAGTACCCCCTTATATTTTAGATATTATTATATAAAAATTTATAAGCATTGTTAAAAAATATATCATCTAAAATATTATCTTTTAACCCTCTGTTTTTTAAAAAAGTTTTTAAATTATAAATTTTATCTATAGAGTTGATATCATCTCTTATATGCGCACCATCAAAGTCAGACCCAATCGCTATATTTTTAGACCCACCTAAATTTATAAAATGCTCTATATGTTGAAAAATTTGAACAAAAGAACTCTCACCTTCGCCTAAAAAATGCTTATAAAAATTAATACCAACGATACCATTTCGTTTTTTAATTTCTAAAAACTGGTCATCTGTCAAATTTCTTTTATGATTTAAAATATTTCTGCTATTACTATGACTAGCTATTAAAGGTTTTTTTGTATTTTTCAAAACATCCTCAAAAGTTTTATCACTACAATGGGAAACATCTATAATTACATTGTTTTCTTCCATTTCTTTTAACAAAACTTTGCCAAAATCTTTCAAACCACCATTTTTGCTGCTTCCATAACCAATCTCATTTTCGCCATTCCACGTAAGTGTTATTATTTTAACACCTTTATCTAAAACTTTATAAAAATTTTTTATTTCACCCTCAAGACATGTAGCAGACTCTATTGATAAAATAAAAAATTTATCTTTATCACATAAAAAATCTTTCTTATTTTTCACTAAAACAATATCATTATTTATTAAAACTTGTTGTTTGAAATAATCATAAATATTATTAAAATAATCAAAACCTTTACAAGTGCCAATTAAATCATCTGGTACAAAAATAGCAAAAACTTGGCACCATTTAGATAAATCTTTAGCTTTTATTAGGTTTATATCACATTTACCATCATATATGTTTATTTTTCCATCATATGCTTTAGTAATTGTATCACAATGTAAATCAAAAAAATTCATAAATTAACTACCTCTCTAAAAAGCATTTTCATAATGTTCTATATTACACACATAATTACCTTTACCTGTTGTAATATCAATAACATCAAACCTAGGTTGTAAATCATATTCATTTTCCATCATAAATATTAATGACGATTTAATTATTTTATCTATTTTTTTATGATTAACAGAAAAAACACCTGCATATAGAGATTTGTAATTTCTTAATTTAACCTCTACAAAAACCAAAAAACTTTTGTCTTTAGCTATAATATCTATTTCTCCAAGCCTAGTTTTATAGTTTTTAATTAAAATTGTATATCCTTTTTCTTTAAGAAAACTCTCTGCATAACTTTCACCAAACTTACCTAAATCATTACTTTTCATAAGCAAATATACCTGTCATTTTTTTCAAGTAACTAAGTCTATGTATATTTGTATACCCATATTTCGTGATTTCTTCGTAATGCTCTTTCGTCGGATATCCTTTATGTTTCTTGAAATTAAAACAAGGATAGATATCGCTATATTCTCTCATCAACCTATCTCTATGCACTTTAGCTAAAATAGAAGCCGCTGCAATACTAAAAGATTTTGCGTCGCCTTTTAATATAAATTCACAGTTTACATTAGTTTGAGGTATAAAGTTTCCATCTATTAAGGCAAACTGAGGCATTACTCTCATCCCATCTATAGCTTCTTTCATTGCAAGTTTTGTGGCATTTAATATGTTAATGTCGTCTACTATAAAATTATCAACACAAACTATATTATAATCTATAGCGTTTTTAACTATCACATCATATAACTCTTCTCTTTTTTTTTCGCTGATTTTTTTAGAGTCGTTTAATTCACTGTTGTAAAACTTATCTTTTAATATTACACATGCTGCAGTTACAGGTCCTGCTAAAGGACCACGCCCTGCTTCATCTACACCAGCTAAATACTTGAATTTACTTGTATACTCTAAATCAAATTCATAAAGACTATTAAATTGACTCATTTACGCTATCTACCTTTTCAAGTGAAATTTTGCCTAATTTACTGCTTCTAAACTCATCTACTATAAGTATCGCTGCTCTTTCAGTATTAAAATGTCCACCAGTTACAATCATTCCTCTGTTTTTTGCAATTTTACTTAAAATATCATATGTGTTTTCAACATTAAGGTCATCATCATTTAGTTTATATCTGTCTTTTAAAGACCATTTGTAATTTGAAGATAAAAATTCAATAAGCCTCATAGCTAAAAGTTCTATATCCATTACATTGTCTTTAACAGCTCCTGTAAACGCAAGTTTTTCACCTGTAATTTGATCGTTGAATTTAGGCCATAAAACTCCGGGTGTATCTAAAGTTTCAACATCTTTATCTATTTTAACCCATTGTTTACCTCTTGTTACCCCTGGTCTATCTTCAACTTTAACTGCTTTTTTATTAGCTAACCTATTAATTAACGATGATTTACCTGCATTAGGTACACCAACTATCATTATTCTTAATTTGTAACTTTTAATACCTTTACTTAATTTATACTTTATTTCATCTTCAAGTAAAAATTTAATTGAAGGTACAATTTTATTAATATTTGTACCATTTTTACTATCTACCGCAATTGCCATAATATTTTTATCTTTATAGTATTTAATCCAGGTTTCTGTAACCTTAGGGTCTGCTAAATCACATTTATTTAAAACTACAAGCCTTTTTTTATTATTAATCATCTCATCTATATCTGGATTTTTACTAGCATAAGGAATTCTAGCGTCTAAAACTTCAACAACTGCATTTACAAGCTTTATATCAGATTGTATCATACGCTTTGTTTTAGTCATATGCCCAGGAAACCACTGTATATTTTGAGTGTTATCCATTATTTAAAAAACCTCACATCTTTCAAAGGCCAAAACCTCAAAAGAGCTTTGCCTTTCACTTTATCTTTATGAACAAACCCCACTCTACTATCTCTACTGTCTGAAGAATTATCTCTATTATCACCTAAAACAAAATATCTATCTTCTGGTACAGTTAATGGGTATTTAACATCAGACAACATTTTTTTTGTATCTTCTGTAAAATTATCAATTAAGATTTTATTATTTATATAGATAAACTTTTTATTGAAATCTATATTTATAATGTCACCAGGTAACCCTACAATACGTTTAACATAAAGAGCATCTGGCTCGTTGTTTGGCTCAAAAACAATTATATCGGAACGTTTAGGTTCGTAAAATAAACTGTATAAAATTACGCGATTACCATCTTCTAAAGTTGGCAACATAGACATTCCACTAATATTTACATTACTAAAACCCAAAAACGCAAAAATTAAAACTAAAGAAATTGCGAGAACTAAAGACCTTAACCAAGACGCAATTTCATATTTTAAGTTAGACATACCTTCATATTTATCATTAAAATTATGATTAAAATTGTCTTGGGGGTTTTCTTGATTTTCTGTGACTTCATCTTCATATTCTGAATTTATTATAATTTTATTTTCAAACTCATTCATAAATAAATAACCCCTTAATATAGCAATAAAGGGGATATAATCCCCTTTTCACTATATTTTTTCTTTAACTTTTGCAGCTTTACCAACTCTATCACGTAGGTAATATAATTTACTTCTTCTAACTTTACCATAACGTACAATATCAACTTTTTCTACATTAGGTGAGTTTATAGGAAAAACTTTTTCAACACCAACACCATGAGATAATCTTCTTACAGTAAATGTTTCAGCAACACCTGAGCTTCTCTTTGCTATAACAGTACCTTCAAAAATTTGAATTCTTTCTCTTTCGCCCTCTTTAATCCTGTTGTGTACTTTTACAGTATCACCAATTGAAAATTGAGGCTTTTCTTTCTTTTCTAAACCTTGTGTAATTATTTTTATTGCATCCACAATAGATCCTCCTTAATTTCAGACATTCTTACTTTAAAAAGCAGAGGACTGTCAGCTTTAACTTTATTTTTAAAGTTTCATCCCCAACTGTAAAACAGCGGATAAATACTAAAATATTTTATCATGTATAGCATAATATGTCAACTGTTATTTGAACTCTTCCTGATTATCAACCAATATGCTTTCTCTTAAATAACTAAAATTATCTTCAATTTTATTTTCAGTACAAAACTTATTTAAAAGTAATAATGGGTTTAAATTTTGAGTATTACCACAAAGTAAATTTATTTTCAAATCTACTAAACTAATATCAATATTATCATTTATTTTATAACTTATTATATACTCTTTTAAATTTAAGTCTTTAAAACCTTTCTTCGTTTTTTTAGACTCTATAATCTCATCGTTGCTTAAAAACTGCTCCAACTTATTTTTATACTCTATAGGTATATTATAAATTTTATAAATAGCACTTTTTATATCATTCTGTTTTTTTATTGGCAAATCAATCTTAACTACCTTTAAACCATTTGGTAAATTTTTATTTAATCTTGTAATTACATCTTCAAAGTTTATATCTTCCAACAGTCTAGCATCTAAAGACTCACAAACACTTTCAATACCAAGCGGTAATGGAGTGTTGAAAGTTA
>JBOFNA010000063.1:0-1114 GCA_051658665.1 Oscillospiraceae bacterium | reverse complement strand
AACAATTTCATACAAAAATTTGTTTATTTATAATTTATTATTTTTTTATCTTAAATGTTATATATCATATCTAATACACAAAATAAACATCTTTTATCAAAAATTTAAATAAATAAAACAAGCATTGTGCTTGTTTTATTTATTTAAATGTCTATATATTTGTGTAAAATAACCCTATTGATCCTGGTCCACCATGTACTGACATCGGTTTGTTCATTTCTGTAATTATAACTTCTACATTATTATTTGTTTTTAAAATCATTTCTTTTAATTTTTTTGACCTGCTATCACAATCAGCATGTGTTATATACAAAGGTTGTGATATATCTCCATATTTTTCAAAATAAGATGCTAGTTTTCTTAAACCTTTATCAATCCCTAGAGCATTAGACGAACTTTGACCTACCCCATCTTTAATTTGCACTATCGGTTTTATATTAAGAGTAGATGCTATACCACCTTTTATTGTTGATACTCTACCACTTTTTACTAAAAAATCAACATTTTCGATTAAGTAAAATGCAGATATTTTAAGTCTTTGTTCTTCAATTTGTTTAATTGCATTATCTAAAGTTTCGTTGCTATCTAAAAGTTTTTTTAATAAAATTGTTAAATGTAACATCCCCAAAGAAGTATTTTTTGAGTTTACAACATGAATATTACATTTTCCTCTTTCTTCCTTGTATATGTTAGTAGCATTAACTGCACCACTATAAGTACCGGAGCCAGCATCTGACATCGTCACAAATACAATATCTGTATATTCATCTTCATATCTTTTAAAAATATCCATAAATTCATCTAAACTAGGTTGACTTGTTGTAGGTATTTCTTTGCATTGCCTCAAATAGTTACAAAACTCTTTACACCCTAACTCTAAGTTATCAATATTTGAATTTTCGCTGGTATTAACTGAAATTGGCACTAATCCAAATTGATATTTCAAAAGTAATTCTTTGTTAATATCTGAACATGTATCTACGAGTATTTTTATTTTCATTACAATCCTCCATAACTATTTAACTAATACTAACATAATAATTATTGATAAGCAATAATTACATATTAATATTTCGCATTTTTTTATTTTTAAATTAAATTAATATATTTTTTT
>JBOFNA010000062.1:0-2578 GCA_051658665.1 Oscillospiraceae bacterium | reverse complement strand
GTAGATTTACCAGCACCATTTGGACCTATTAAAGATGTAACTTTACCTTTAGGTATAGTTAAACTAATATTGTTAACAACTTTTTTTTTATTATAATATTTAGTTAAATTTTTTATTGTCATAGTTAGCTCCTGTTTTTTAATATTAGATATAAAAAGTAAATACCACCACCTATATTTATAAAAACTGTTATATTAGTGCTAAAATTAAAGATATGCTCAATTAAAGTTTGACCCCAAATAAGCATTATAAAACCAGAAAAAGATGCACCTAAAATCAAATATTTATGTTTATAAGTTTTAAAAATTTGTCTTGACAAGTTTGCTGAAATTAAACCTAAAAAAGAAATAGGACCAACTAAAGCTGTGGCTATAGAAATGAGCATTGTGACTAAAATCATTAAATTTAAAGTGGACTTATTATAATCTACACCCAAACTTATAGATTGGTCCCGACCTAATGTGATGACATCTAAAATTTTTAAATTATTTTTAAATATAAACATACATATAAAAATAAAAACAATAGAAAATATAACCATCTCTATAGAGGCTTTATGAAATCCAGGAATAATAGAGTTTTGTAAAACTGTAAAATCATTAGGGTCCATAACACGTTGTAATGTAGACGTTATACTGGTGAAAAAAGTAGAAATTACAGTACCCGTTAACAAAATATATAAAATATTATTTTTAGTTTTTTTAAATAAAAAACCGTAAATTAAAACAGATAATATACACATTATTACTAAATTAAATAAAAAAGATAAAGGCTTTGAAGTTACTAAAATATTTTTAGTACCCAAGAAAAATACAATGGAGGTATTAATTAAAAGGTAGAGAGAGTTTACACCTAAAAGGCAAGGTGTAACTATTTTATTGTTTATTATAGATTGAAAAACAACAGACGCAAAACCTATAGAAAATGCAGCGATTATCATATTGAAAGCTTTTGGTATTCTAATGGATAGAGCATATTGTATATATGTAAAATTTACAGATATAGACAAATATAACGCTATAGATATTACAGATAAGATACATAGCCAAAATAAATATATTTTATTTTTATTTTTTATTTTAATCATTTTGTAGAAACCTCTTTTTTGCTAAATCTTGTAAAAACTATAGCTATAAATAATAAACTACCAAAAATTCCAACTGTAAGATTTACAGGTATTTCGTAAGGGAAATTTACAACTCTACTAGCAATGTCACAAAAAAGTACGAATATAGCACCAAAAACACAAGTATCTATTAAATTATTTTTTATTTTATCGCCTTTAAACATTGTTACTAAGTTTGGTACAATTAAACCTATATAAGGTATTGAGCCTACAGTAACTACAATACTAGCGGTAATTAGAGAAGAGATTGATAAACCCAAAAATAAAATCACGTTATAATTGACTCCTAAATTTTTTGAAAAACTTTCCCCCATACCAATAATATTAAAATGATTTGCATATAAAAAAGCTATTAAAATAAGCGGCAATGTAATATAGACAATTTCGTATCTACCCCTCATAATTAATGAAAAATCACCAACAAGCCAAGATGATAATGCTTGTACTAATCCATGCTTGTACGATAAATACTCAGTTACGCCAGATATAATATTACCAAACATTATGCCTATTAGAGGAACCATAATAATATCTTTAAATCTAATCTTTTGTATAAATAGTACAAAAATATAACTTCCTATAATTGAAAATATAAATGCAAAGATCATTTTATCGTATAGAGTAGAGTTTACAATAAATATCATAGTAATTAATATACCAAGTTGAGCAGATGCAATAGTAGCACCTGTGGAGGGTGATACAAATTTATTCATACAAACATTTTGCATGATAAGTCCGGAGCAACTCATACCCATACCTGTTAAAATAACGGCTAGAAGCCTCGGTAGTCTAGATATAATTAATATTTCTATTTGTTCAAAATCATTTGTTAATATATCTTTAAAATTTATATCAATTGCACCAATAAAAATAGATATCAATGACATTGTAAAAAGTGTTATAAATAATATTAATGTTATGTTTTTTTTTATAAAAATCACCTCAATTGAGTTAGCCTAAGTTAACTTGACGACAAAAAAATAATAAGCAGTAGGGCTGACTATATAATAACTTAATTAAACAAATTAAACTTATGAAAGGAGGTATAAATTTTATATTTTTGTTATTACTATTAAGAAAATAAATCCAGCCAATATTACGTGCTTATTAAAATAAAATATTCATATTCAAGTATAAATATAAATAAGTTAGCGGATGTTAACTTATTTATACCATACTAGTATGAATATGTCAACATATTTTTTAAAAAAACTTATTTTTAATATTATATTATACTATTTTAAATAGATATTTTATTTAAAAACATTCATCTAAATGCCTGTTTAAAGGGATCTAGATATAGTTATTATTAAATTACAAACTTTTTTAGTTTTTGACATTTAAAAATACTATATTAATAAAAATAAATAAATAATATTATAATTTATTTATTTATTTTAAGATTAAAAACAGATTCTGCAAAACTTTTTTAGTTTTTACAGTAATTTTATT
>JBOFNA010000061.1:0-18530 GCA_051658665.1 Oscillospiraceae bacterium | reverse complement strand
AATTAAATAAAGTTTTAATATAAAACTAAAGTGATATTTTAAAATAAAAACAAGTAAACAAAATAAATGTTTACTTGTTTTTATAATTATTTTATTACTGTTCAAATTGACTTTTATAAAGCTCACTATAATAACCACCTTGAGCAACTAACTCTTTATGGTTACCATTCTCAACAATATCTCCATCTTTTAAAACTAATATTGATTCGGCATCCCTAATTGTAGATAACCTATGCGCTATTACAAAACTTGTTCTATCCCTCATAAGCTTATTCATAGCTTTTTGTATTAAAACTTCAGTTCTTGTATCAACATTACTTGTAGCCTCATCTAAAATTAAAATATTAGGGTCACTTAGCATAGCTCTTGCTATTGTTATAAGTTGTTTTTGTCCTGCTGATATATTGCTGGCTTCTTCATTTAAAATAAAATCATAACCATTTGGTAAAGTTGATACAAAATAATCTGCATAAGCAGATTTTGCAGCATTTATAACCTCTTCATCTGTAGCATTTTCTTTACCATATCTAATATTTTCTTTAATACTCCCGTTAAAAAGCCAAGTATCCTGTAAAACCATACCGAAGATATTTCTTAGGTCAGTTTTTTTCATTTTATAAACACTAATTCCATCAATTAAAATATCACCTTTTTGTATATCATAAAATCTCAATAATAAATTTATTATTGTTGTTTTACCTGCACCAGTAGGGCCAACAATGGCGACTGTGTTTCCCGCCTTAACTTCAAAAGATAGCTTGTTTATTAATACGTTATCTTCGTTATACCCAAATTTAACGTCACTAAACTTGACTGAACCTTTAACATCTTCAATCTTCACGCTATCTTCAATATCTGATTCTTCTTCTTTTTGATTTAAAAGATCGAAAATTCTTTCGGCTGCAGCTATAACAGATTGAAAAACATTTATAATATTAGCAATTTGCATAATAGGTTGATTAAATTGCCTAGTATATTGTATAAATGCTTGTATTCCACCAACAGTCATATTATTATTAGCTGCTAAAAAACCACCTATAATTGCAATTAAAACATATACAATATTTCCAACAAAAGTAACTACTGGCATTATAGCTCCAGAAATAAACTGTGCTCTTCTAGAGTTCTGATACCATCTTTCATTAATTTCGTCTAATTTTTCAATACTATCTTTCTCCCTACAAAAAATTTTAACAACTTCGTGTCCTGAATAAACCTCTTCAATATGACTGTTTAACATTGAGAGTTCTTTTTGTTGACCTCTAAAATAAACTTGTGACTTTGAAACTATAAATTTAACTGAAAACATTGTTAAAGGTAATGTAACAATAATTACACCTGTTAATATTGGGCTTATTGTAAACATCATAAATAGTACGCTTATTATAGTAACAATAGTTGTAATTACTTGTATCAAAATTTGTGCCAAAGATGTATTTATAGTTTCAACATCATTTGTTACATTACTTAAAACTTCTCCATGTGTTTTTGTATCAAAATAATTAAGCGGTAACTTAGAAATTTTATAATCAATGTCTTTTCTTATTTGATATATAGTCTTTTGGCTAATTTTAGTTATTACAAAGCTTTGTAAATATAAAAAAATTGAACTGAAAATATATGCTAATATTATTAATATTAATAATTGATATATAACCTCAAATTTAATTGCAGATTTATTACTAACGCTCTCAAAAAGCTCTGTTGTAATATCACCTATTAACTTAGGTGCAATAGAGTTTAAAATAATACCAACTATACCAAAAATATAAACAACAACTAAACTAACCCTATACGGCCTCAGATAAGAAAATAATTTTTTTATCGTTCCCTTTTTATCTTTAGCTATGCTATCATCTGTTAACACTTGTTTACCATGCATTATTCAACCTCCTCATTGCTATCTTGAGACTCAACTATCTCTCTATAAACACTACAACTTTCAAGAAGATGTTTATGCTTACCTTGCGCGACAATCTCACCATTATCTAAAACTAAAATATTATCTGAGTTTACAATTGTAGATACTCTCTGCGCTATTAAAATAACCGTTTTATCTTTTATATAATTAAAAATAGACTTTCTTACAATTTTATCAGTCTTATAATCAAGAGCTGAAAAACTATCATCAAATATATATATTTCGGCTTCTTTTGCCATTGCTCTAGCTATTGATAACCTTTGTTTTTGACCACCAGAAAAGTTAGACCCACCCTGTGCAACATTAGCCTTTATACCATTTTCTTTTGATTCTACAAAATCATAACTGGCAGACATTTTTAAAATATTATTAATACTATCGTCACTTAAATCTTCATTACCAAACTTTAAGTTGCTTTCAATATCTCCAGAAAAAAGCAAAGCTTTCTGAGGTACGTAACCAATAAATTGTCTTATTTCTTTTTTATCATAATTATCAATATTTACATTATCAATCAATATTTTTCCTTTGCTTATATCGTAAAGTTTAGGTATCAATTTAGCAATTGTCGATTTTCCACTTCCCGTAGAGCCTATAATAGCCGTAATTTCACCTGGCTTTGCTGTAAAGGATATATTTTTAATGGCAGCCTCTTTAGCATTTTCAAAGTTAAAGTAAACATTTTCAAACTGAAGTAACCCATTTTTTATAGAATGTTCAGTAACTTCTTCCTGTGCCTCAGGCTCTATATCTAAAACCTCTTTTACTCTATTCATTGAAACTAATGCTTTAGGTAAAATTACCATCATCATTGAAACCATCATAAATGACATTAATATTTGCAATACATATTGTATGAATGCAACTAAATCACCTACTTGTATATTACTTCTGTCTATTTCAATAACTCCAAAATATATAACTGTTACAGTTACAAACCCCAATATAAGTGTTATTAAAGGTTGTATTAACATTACTATTCTATTAATCTTTACAGATGTATTAGTTAAATCAATATTATTAACATCAAACCTTTTTTTCTCAAAATCATCTTTATTAAAAGCCCTAATAACTCTAATACCTGTTAATTTTTCACGTAAAATAGAGTTTACTTTATCTGCTTTTTTTTGTATTGTATCAAAAGAATAAAACCCTTTTTTACCTATTACATAGATGGCTAAAATTAAAAAAGGAGAGTAACCCAAAATAATTAAAGACATTGACGGACTTTTGGAAACAGCCATTATAACTGCACCAATCAACATAAAAGGTGCTAAAATAATCATCCTTAAAGTTAGTACAATAAAATTTTGTAATTGAGTTATATCACTAGTTGCCCTTGTTATAAGTGACGATGTCCCTACACCCTCAAACTTATTTAAAGATAACCCTACACTCTTTTCAAAAATTTTATACCTTAAGTTTTTACTAATATCCGTTGATATATATGCCGCGTAATAAACATTTATCATTGCACCTAAAGATCCTATGATAGTAATTATTAGCATCATCAATCCTGTAAATAAAATATAATTGAAATCACTGTTTTTAATCCCTATATCAACAATTTCAGCTAGTAGGTTAGGTAACATTAGCGCAGAAAAAATTTGTATAATTACAGCTATAAATATATAAAAATTTTCCTTTTTATATGGTTTCAAAAGTTTTATAATGCTATTCAAAATATCCTCCTATAAAATATAAATAAATTGGCTCAATTAATCATAATTATTAATACAAAACTAAATTGAGGTGATGTTATCATAAACAAAAAAAAAGAGTTGATATATAATTTTATTATATCTCTAATTTTCATATCTTTATTTTATATATTCTTTAAATATATATTTTTTTCATTTTTACCATTTTTAATAGGTTTTTTTATATCATCTTTTCTAAGGCCAATTATTTTAATTGTACATAAAACCTTAAAATTAAGTTATAAAGTCTCTTCATTTATTATATTAATTTTATTTCATCTTGTAATTATAATACTAATAGCGATTATTATCAATATATTTATACACGAATTCAATATTATATCGCAAAATATACACACTTATAAAAATCTCGATTTTTCTGACATTTTTCAAAATAAACTAAATGAATTTATTTCTACATTAGAAAAAAATTTTAATATTAATATATTATTTAAAAATACTGATATACAGTTATTTTTTGCAAATTTAGCCAAAAAAATCATATCTTATATTATATTATTTACATCCAAATTACCTAATTTATTTTTTTCTATTATGTTATCTATGATGTCATCAATTTTTTTTACAATTGATTATGAAAAGTTTAAAAAATTTATAGAAAACATTTTAAATACTAAAAGTTTCAATTTTGTTTATAATTTTAAAAAAATCACATATAAAAATATAAAAAAACTACTAAAAGCTCAGCTTATATTAATGTTTTTCACTTTTTGTTTTCTGACTGTTTCTTTTATCCTAATAAAATTAGATTTTTGGCTAACTGCAAGTACTTTAATTGCTCTATTTGACTTTTTACCCTTAATAGGCACTGGTATGTTTTTTATACCATGGATTATATTCGCTCTAATTATTAACAACAATTCATTAGCTTTGCAACTTCTTCTAATATATTTTTCACTCAATTTCATAAAAAATATATTAGAGCCCCATATAATAGGCTCCCAAATAAATGTTCACCCATTAGTAACCTTAACATCAATATATTTCGGAACAAAAATCTTTGGTATAATAGGTATGATTTCTGCACCTCTCATAACTATTATAGTTATTGATATCTTTAAAAATAATAAACAAATAAATTAGTTAAACATTGCTTTTAATTAGACATTATGATAATATTAACCATAATTTTTTTTAAGAAAGGTTAATATCATGAAAAATAACAAAAAAAATATAATAACATTTTTATCATTAATAATTATTTTTATAGGGTATATCTCTCCACCTTTAGTTGGACTTAACAAAGATGCTACAACAATTGTGTTTACATTCTTTGGGATACTCTTATTATGGCTTTTTGTTTCTATTGAGTGGCCAAGTTTGCTTTTGATTTTTATTTTAGGTACATTGCCATCTATAGGCTTTAAAAGTGCTATAAGTTTATCTTTAGGCAATGAAACATTCATGTTCTTAATGACAACATTTTTGTGTACCCACTCATTGGCTAAAACCAACTTTATAAAAAGATGCGCTGTTATTTTCATAAGTAGTAAAATTGCTAAAAAATCTTTTTTTCATTTAGCTGTAATGTTTTTCTCATCAGTTTTATTTATAGGCCTTTTTATTTCTCCAACCGTTTTATTTATTGTGTTTTTGCCTATTTTAAATGAAATATACAGTTTTATAGGTATAAAAAAATATAGTAAAATATCAGAAATGTTAATGATAGGTCTTGCATTTTCAACATCTATCTCATCTGGTATGACACCTATATCACATGTTTTTAGTACTCTCGCTATGGGTTTTTACACCAATTTTACTGGCTATAGTATTAATTACTTTAAATATATGTCTGTCGCTATCCCAATTGGCTTAATATGCTTTACTTTTATGATTATACTATTTAAAGTTTTTTATAAAAATGATATAAAAAACTTTAATAAAAATTATAAATATAATATAAACATAAAATTAAATAAACCAAACAAAAAGGAAATATATTGTATAAGTGTTTTCTTCTTTGTTGTTTCACTTTGGATTTTACCTAGCTTAACAACCAATATATTTCCTAATTTAAGTAGTTTAATTAATGGGTATGGTATTGCTATGCCACCTACATTGGGTGCTATTTTGCTATCTATTATAAGTGTTGATAATAAACCTTGCTTAAATTTTAAAGAAGCAACATCTACATCCATTCCTTGGGGTAGCCTTTTGATGGCCTCATCTGCATTAGCCCTTGGCTCTACTTTTACAAACAAAGAAATTGGGATAAATATTTTTTTAACTAATAATTTTCAAAATATTACACAAAACTTACTTCCCATTGTAATAATATTTATAATTATTTCATGGACAGCCTTACAAACAAACTTATCATCAAATATAGTTACAGTCACTGTTGTTTCAAATGTGGCTATACCATTGGCTTTAAGCCTAAATAATACTATTAACCCTGTTTCTATAACTATTTTAATTGGCATGATTTCATCTTTTGCTTTTTCAACACCGCCTTCAATACCACATATTGCTATTGCTGGTTCGTCTGAATTTTGTACGTCTAAAAATATTTTTGTTTTAGGAATAATATTAACTGTAATTTCTATCTTTGTTTCAGTCTTTATAGGCTACCCTTTAGGTAATATAGTGTCTTAATTAGGTTCATTTAACTTTAAATAACAATTATAAGTCCTGCCAATTTGCTGGGTAAACAAAATAAGCAAACCTTGCGTAACTTGGAGTCTTAAATTTTATACTAGCATCTTTTGGTATGTGTATAATATCACCTTTATTTGCTGTAAAAACTTTACCATCTACCTCTACTTGTAAAGTGCCTTCTATAACAAAATCATACTCATCATATTTTAATGTCCACGGAAAAACAACGCCATCTTTAAGTTCCATAATGCCTGCACCAATACGTGGGCTTTCAGCAACCTCGGCTACATCCTTTACATATACATTTTTATTATCTTCAAATTGCTCTGTTTTTACTGTGTCTGACCTAACCAAAAAAACACCACTTTTATCTGTTTCTTTGTAAAAAGAATCTTTAGTTGTATTGTTATTGTTTAAATTTTCTCTAATAACTTGTTGTACTACCTCTTTAATTAAGTTTTCACTAACGTTCAATTTTAAATCTCCTTCTAGTCTTTTGTTTCTACTTCTACAACTTCCACAACTTCTTTATCTTGTTTTAATTTACCTAAAAGTTTTGGTGCTAAAATGTTAGCTAAAATTAATGCTGTAACACCTGCTACAAGTTTACCTAAAACTACTGGGAAAATCATATCTGCGTTGGCTCCTGCTGTAAATCCTAAATGGTCGCCAAAAACGAAAGATGCAGAAACTGCAAATGCAACATTTATTAGTTTACCTTTAGCATCCATATCGCCCATTATGTTAAACATTGCTATGTTATTAGCTAAAGTCGCAACTAAGCCTGCTGACGCATTTTCATTCATATTTAATTTTCCACCTATCTTCATAAGTGATTTTTTGAATGTTTTTGTAATCCAATAAACCATTGGAAACGCTCCAATTAAAACTATTGCTATTGTACCAACAATTACAATGCCTTCCATTAATGGCACTGTCCCCAACTCGTCAGGCTCTACCATTAAATCAAATAACGGAAATCTTATACCTGTTTGATATTGAAAAACAGCTATAGCCGTACCAATTGTTATAATAACGGTTACTGCTGACCCAAATTTATCAAAGCCTTTCATCATAGCATCTGGCTTAAACCATAACCCTGCAGCTATTATACCTGCTATTAATATTACTGGTACTAAATTAATTAAAATTGTCATTAAATCTAGTTTGTAAGGTGTCATTGCCATTGCTAATCCACCAGCTATACAACCTATTGGAATAGTTATAAGCCCAACTAAAACACCTGATGCTAAATAAGGTCTGTCTTTAGGTTTTATTATTGATAATGCTACAGGTATTGTAAAAACAATTGTAGGACCCATCATTCCACCTAAAATTAAACCTGCAAAGTTACCTATAGCTAAATCATCTCCTGCTAATTGCATTGCTAATGGATATCCACCCATATCATTTGCTAAAAGTGTTGTCGCAAACATCGCTGGAGATGCACCTAAAAATTCGTAAATAGGTGCAATGACAGGTTGTAATATAACCCTTAAAACAGGTGCTAAAGCAACAACACCAACCATTGCTATAGCCAAAGGTCCCATTGCGTTAAAACCTTCATCAAATTGTTCGCCATACCCTAATTTATTACCTCTTATTTTATCAATAGCACCAATTACCATGAAAATCATCATAATACTCATAATAACTGAATTTATTGATATGCTACTTATGTATGCGCTTACACTCTCTGTAAACACATCAAAATTCGTTAAATTATCTATTAACTCTTCAAACATTATTGTTTCCCCCTAAATTTAAAAATAATTATAATAAAGTCTCAAAAAGTTTTGATGTAGGTCTTGGTATAACTGCTCTACCCATCAAAAGGTCTGCATTTAGACAAGCTGCGTCTACCGCTGCTTCAACTGCCCCAACATCTCCTGTTAATAAAACAACACCTTTACCGCCAATTGCAAAACCTGTTTTGATCTCAATTAATCGAATGTTCGCTGCTTTTACTGCTGTATCCGCAGCTAAAATTGCAGATGCAACACTGTAAAACTCAATAACTCCTACTGCACCTGTTTCCATAATTTCATTTGTCATACTAATAGCAGGTATTACCTGTTTGTCAACATTTGGAATTAAAAGACTATCTACTAAATCTTGTTTTGCATGTGCAGCTCCAATATCCATAGATGCCTTAACATCACCAGTATCACCGCCTATAATCACAACATACTTTCCTGGGCATATTGTAGATGCCCTTAATATTTTAACTTGAGCTGCTTTTAACATTAAATCACAAGTTTCAATACCTTTTGCAATACTGCTAAACTCTATCATGCCTACTGACTTTGCCACAAGCACACCTCCCTATTTCGCAATTAATATATAATCTTCATTAGATTCTTTTACTAACCCATCTATACTACTATGGATATTAATAGATAACTTACCTTCAGCTTCTTTTGCTATTAAGTCACCTTTTTTAACTATGTCTCCAACCTTTTTTATACCAATGGCTTTAGCTCCTATATGTTGACTTAAATCAATACGAACAATTTGAGTATCAACATCTACACAAGGTAATATGTTTTTACCATAATACTCATCTAATCCTAATCTAGCTATTAGCCTTTTAGTAGGTATTTTTTTGGTTTCAAGACCTTCTCTATCATGAGGTTTTAGTGGTTTTTCAACTGTTAAGCCTTTTTCTCGTAATCTTCCTTTAATATACATAATCATTTTTCTTGGTGACAAGTTCATTGGACAAGAAAAAAGTTCACATATACCACACTCACAACAGTTAACAGCATCGCCAAATGCCTCTAGATATTCCTCATCGGTTTTTATATAATCTTCTCTGTAAATATTTCTCATTATTAAACTAGGTCTCATATTATGACCTATTAAATATCTCGGACATAAATCTGTACAAAAATTACACTGTATACAAGCACTCTTTGTTTGAGCTATCATTGTAGAGTCTGTCATACTATCTCGCACAAATAAATAATGGTCTTTTGGTAAAACCAAAATATTTCCAGATACCTTTTTTATATAAAGTTTATCAAACCCATCAAGGTGAACACTCCCCATCATAGGTCCACCTAAAATAATGCCATAATCTTCAATTGTAATATCTGCATATTTTAAACATTCTTCAACGGATATCCCAATTGGGACATTTAACATAACAACATCTTTAACGTCACCTGTAATAGATATAAATTTATCACAAACAGGTATATCGTTTAATGCATCTTCAATATTTAAAACTGTACCTGTATTATTTACTATACAACCAACATCTAATGGTATTCCACGTTCTGGCACCGATCTTCCAGTAACTAATTTTACCATTACTTGCTCATCCCCTGCTGGGTAAAAAGCTGGCATTTGGTATATAGTAATTTTTGAGTTTTGCTTATCAATTGCATCTTGTAAAAGTTTAATTTCTTTTTTATATGTTTCTTTAATCGCTATAACTTTTTTACTAGCTTCTACATGATCTCCAACCTTATCAACAGCAGATATTATTTTGTCCGCAAATTCTCTAGCCAAAAATTTATCTACCTCTAAAAGAGGTTCACATTCAGCTGCATTTATTATATAATACTCAGATTTCGCATTTAATTTTACATGCGTAGGAAACCCAGCACCACCAGCGCCTACAACACCAGCTTTTCTTACTTTATCTACCAACTCTGTTCACCTCTCTTTACAAAACAGTTTTATCTATTTCTTTATCATCAACAATAGCTATTACAGTAGCATAAAATGGCGCTGACATATCTCCAACTGCACTCCTCGCCGAACTTCCAGAAACTATTAAAACTGTTTCACCTATACCTGCACCTATAGTATCTGCTGCAATGATAGGTGTAATATTTTGTTTTTCATCTAAAAAATTTATTGGTTTTACAATTAAAAGTTTTAAGCTAGAGAGCTTTTCATCTTTTCTTGTTGCCCATATATTTCCTATCACTTTTCCTGCTTTCATAAAAACTCCTATCGTCGTAAACAGAACTATATTATTATTAGTTTTATATTATAATCTGATAAAGCATCTTTTGCCAATGGCGTAATAATTGAACTTTTTTCTATAGTAATTTGTGTTACACCACCTTGATATGCTCCTTTAATATCCATTTCAGATATTAATTTTTTATATAACTTCATATCTTTAGCTCTATCTGCTTCATTTATACTTGTTTCTTTTTTATTTGTGCTATTACCTTTTACCTTTTTATTACCTGATATTTTTAAACCACAATTTTCCAGAAATTCTAAATGATTTAATAGCATTTTATAATAAATTTTATTGCTCTTTTCTCTATATTTAAAAAGTTCAACATTTTCTTCGTTTACCGAAATTTCTTTTCCACTTAAAATAAATTCGGATATAACTCTACTATTATAAGTATCTAATATACCAAATGCAACCTTACTTAATGTTTCGTTATCTAAACAATTTATTATTAATTTTTTATAACTCTTAAAATTTTCTTCTTTAAAATCATTTAAGTCTTTATCATTTAAATTTAAAATAAAGGTATCATTTTCATATCTTAATAAATTTACATCTTCTTGTTTACTATCTTCTAATATATTAGAAACTTTTTTGATGATATCTTCTACTAAATCGTTGTAATTCACCTTTTTGCTCCAATCTTAAACAATGCAATTAATAGCTATACCTACTGGTGTAACTAATAATGGATTTTCAGGTTTAATTACTTTTAAACCTGTTTCTTTAATAAAAATATCTTCAATTCCTGTTAAGCAACAAGTACCTCCACAAAGGTATATTTCCTTAACTTCATCTTTATTTATATATTTATTAACTATAGACGCCATTTTTTCAATAACTGCTCTTGTTATAGGCAAAATATCTTTATGCTTTTTGTAATCTTGTTTAATTTTTTCAGCATCTTCAAAAGATATTTTATAATTTCCAGCTATTACTAAACTCAAATGAGTACCACCTGTTGGCTCATCTTCTATTTGTACAACTTTACCATCCTTTAATATAGAAAGACCTGTTGTCCCTCCTCCTATATCAACAATAACTCCATTTTGTATTTTATAAACAGAGTTTGCAGCCGTTGGCTCATCTAAAATATTTGTAACAGTAAAACCTGCTGCCTCTGCAATATATAAGTGTGTTTTTGTACTATCTTCTGTACCAGCTGGCATTGCTATTGCACAATTAACAAGACTTTTTTTTAACCTGTCTTCAAGTTTGCTTTTTAACCTTTTAACTATTTCTAAAGCTCCCATATAATCCACAATTACGCCATCTTTTAATACACCTGCCTGTTGTTTTTCATATGCAATTGGATTATTTTTCTCATCTAAAACAACTATTACAATATATGCAGTTCCAAGATCAAGTCCTACTTTTAATTTATCGCTAACTGATTTAAATTCTTTAAATTCAGATTCAGCAACTTTTTCTATATATTGTTCAACCTCTTTTAAATTTAACAAAAAAGCACCTCTTATTTTTTCATTATTTTACCTAAAACAAAACCTTCTACATTTGCTCCGTTTGCTTCATCAAAATCTATATGCATTTTAAAGTTAAATTTATCGCTTACTCTTATTACAATATCTTTCATTAAAACTGGTCTATCTGTTAAAATGTCTACATCAACTAACTCTTTATCTTTAACATTTAATTTTGTCGCAATTTCATTTGTAACGTGTACATGAGCTTTCGCTATAATAACACCTTCAGCAATTTCTATTGTGCCTTTTGGTCCCTCAATTTTAATTGAGCCTGAGCCTTTTACATCACCTGACTCTCTAATTGGAGCTTTTACCCCCAATGATATACAATCACTTTTAGAAAGTTCAACTTGTACCATTGGTCTTTCTGGTCCTAATATGGCAACATTAGTTTTTGACCCTTTAGGTCCTATTAATGTAACTCTCTGCTCACTTAAAAATTGTCCCGGTTGAGACAATTCTCTTTTAAATGTTAATTTCTGATTCTCTCCAAATAAAAGTTCAACAGTTTTTTTATCTAAATGTACATGTCTTGCTGAAACTTCAACTTGAACAAACCCAGCATAATTCAAAGAGTCGCTAACTAAATTTACTATATCCTGCATCTGTCACCTCTTATTTATAATATCCTGCATAATATTTGCACATCATTATGTGTAATGTACTTGATAACCTATTAAATGTCTGTAAAATATCTGTTCTGCTACAAGTCTGACCAACCTTAAAAGCATCTGTGGCAACTGCCTCACACTCTCTTGTTGTCGTTCTTATCCTATTTAAAAGTGCATACTCTTTGCCCATTTTATAGGTTGGTAGCATCATTTGCTTTACATTAAAATATTTTTCAGGATAATGAGATTGCTCTCTAAGCTCTGCATGAGTCAAACCTATGATAGTATCTATCATTATAGGTTTATCTAAAACTTCGCCTCTCATTATTTCTCTTAAAACTTTTAAAACATCGTCTAAATCATCCAGTAATTGTTGATTACAATTTTTTTCGTTTATCTCAGCCTGCGCTAGAACAATTAAAGATTGTAAACTATCTACTTTACCCCTTAAAACAATTCTTTTACTAGCTTTCGAAACCAGCTTATTACCCACTAGTTGTGTCATATACTCTGGCTTTTCGTAATAAAAAGCACCACTTTCATAATCTACATACTTAGCTTTTAAATTTGCTTTGTTTTCTTTACAAGAAGATATAATATCAGGTGTATCTTCTTGTTTTTTCATTTTTTCTATATCTTCTTGCTTTTTTATTATAACTTTAAGTTGTTGCAAATAATCTTTAGCAGCTGGTGATAAAATTTTACCATCAGGTATATAATAAACCTTTGGTTTATTTGCTCTTAACTCATCTCTTAAAATAGCCTCTGTAATCACTTTCAATTACTTCACCACCTGTCTTTTGAAGTTAAATTTATTTGTTTGGTAAAATTGTTTCAACTTCATCGTGTGGTCTTGGTATTACATGTACTGAAACTAATTCTCCAACTCTTTCTGCTGCCGCTGCTCCAGCATCTGTTGATGCTTTAACTGCACCAACATCTCCTCTTACCATTACTGTTACTAACCCACCACCTACGTGCTCTTTACCTACTAATGTTACATTCGCCGCTTTTACCATTGCATCTGCTGCTTCTATTGCGCCTACTAAACCTTTTGTTTCTACCATACCTAATGCTTGCATTGTAGCCATAATAATTTCCTCCTGTTTTTTATATTTTAACTATATAATTTTTATATTAATATTTATTTGTTTGGTAAAATTGTTTCAACTTCATCATGTGGTCTTGCTATTACATGTACTGAAACTAATTCGCCAACTCTCTCTACTGCTGCTGCTCCAGCATCTGTTGCTGCTTTAACTGCACCAACATCTCCTCTTACCATTACTGTTACTAATCCACCACCTACGTGCTCTTTACCTACTAATGTTACGTTTGCCGCTTTTACCATTGCATCTGCTGCTTCTATTGCGCCTACTAAACCTTTTGTTTCTACCATACCTAATGCTTGCATTGTAGCCATAATAATTTCCTCCTATTTTTTGTGTTTTAATTTTGTAATTTTTCTATTATTTTTTTAACTATTAAATCAACATCAATATCATCTGAGTTTATATTGCTATTAATATTTTGAATATTAGTTTTATTTATTTTTGCTTTTATATCATCTAATTCACAGGTACCATACGCTACTTTTTTTACATTTAATAAATTCATTGGCCCTACATTATCAGATGTTGAACTACCGCCAATTGCACCACATCCTAAAGTATAAGCTGGCATCAATGTTGTTGTTGCACCAACACCGCCTAAAGCAGATGGTGTATTAACCAAAACCTTGATACTACAATTTTTTTAGCAAAATAATTTATAATGTCTTCATTTTCACTGTGTATAGCAAATGTATGCCCTGCTCCTTCATACATTAAAATCTCGTTGCTTTTTTCGCATACATCTTTATAGTCTTTTTCTACATAAAAACCTAAAATCGGTGCAAGCTTTTCATTTGAATAAGGGTGCCCTTTACCTATACCATCTTCAAACGCAACAATTACTCTTGTGTTCACAGGCACATTAATTCCAGATAAGTTGGAAATTGTTTGTACATCTTTACCTACAATTTGCGGGTTCATTGTACCATTTGCTCTTAATATGAATTTTCCTAAAATATCTTTTTCTTGATCATTCAAGAAATAAGCGCCTTGTTTTTTCATTTCATCTATAATAGTATCTTTCATGCTCTCTTCGCAAATCACAGATTGTTCAGATGCACAAATTGTACCATTATCAAACGTTTTACTATCTAAAATTCTCTTAACTGCTAACTTTACGTCTGCACTTTTTTCAATAAATGCAGGCCCATTTCCAGGTCCTACCCCAATTGCGGGTGTCCCAGATGAATAAGCAGCTTTTACCATTGCTGAACCACCTGTTGCTAAAATCATAGAAACATCTGTATGTTTCATTAAAGCGTCAACACCTTGAACAGTAGGTATACTAATACAAGTTACTAAATCAGCATCTCCTCCTGTTTCAACAATTGCTTGCCTTACTATATTAACAGCTTCTATTGTGCAGTTTTTTGCATTTGGATGAGGAGAAAAAACAATGGAATTTCCTGATTTTATCGAAATAATAGCTTTATAAAGCACTGTAGATGTAGGGTTTGTAGATGGTACTATACCAGCTACTACGCCAACAGGCACTGCTATATCTTTTGTTTTTAAATCTTTGTTTTCAGAAATAATACCTATAGTTTTTAAATCTTTAATGTATTCGTATACACCACTTGATGCAAATATATTTTTTATTATTTTATCGTCTTTTATACCGAATTTAGTTTCATCAAATGCCATTTGTGCAAGTTTTTCTGAGTTTTCAACACCTCTTTGTGCAATGTTTCTAACTATATTATCTACTTGTTTTTGTGACATTAAAGATAAATTTTCTTGAGCCAATTTAGAGTTTTTAACCAAACTTCTAACCTCTTGAACAGAAAGCAAATCTTTATCGTAAATAGGTGTGTCTTTAGTTTGCATTAATTGTCACCTCCTAAAATATGTTGTTTTAATTTGCTTAATAACTCATCTCTTTTAGCAAATTTTATTTCAGACCTTTTAATAGATTTTATTTGTAACTTTCTCGCTAGATTTCTAAGCTCTATAACAGATAGCTTTTCTAAATCAATTGAATTTATGTCTACATTATCTTCAGTTTTAGTTGCAGTTTTAGTTGCAACCTTTTCAATAACATTAATATCTAAATTGATATTCTTTATATCTTTAGCTTTAGTTACAGTTTTTTCAATAACACTAATATCTAAATCATTATTATTTTTATCTTCTTTAATTTTTTTGATTGCATTATTTGTTATCATATCCCATATGCTTGAGTCTGGTCTTGGAATAACATGAGCACTGTGTATTCTGCCAAGTTTAGAAGCCGAAACAGCTGCTGCATCTACAGACGCTTTTACCGCTCCAACATCTCCTGTAAATGATACGCTTACAAGTCCGCCTTGTACTTTTTCTACATTTAACAAATGTACGTTAGCAGACTTTAACGCTACATCCGCTGCCTCTATTGCTGCTAAAAAACCAACAACTTCAATAAGCCCTAACGCTTTATTTTTCATAAAATCACTGCCTTACTTAATTAATACATTTTTGGGTTTTCAGCTACAAATTCTACAGCTGCTGCAAAAGCATCACAAGCTGCTTTACATGCAGACTGGCTACCTGTTAATAATGCTCCACCAAAGTTTGTTTCAGACGGTGGTGAATATAAAACACATAAACTAACGTCAGCAGCTTTTAAAGCTGCATCTACTGCATATATAGACTCAAGCGGTGGTGCTATTAGATAAGCTAACGCTTCACCCTCTTTTACACCTGCTGATTCAGATAAAAAGCTACCTGTTCTAGAAACACAATGTGCATAGTAAGCAATGCTATCATCATCATTAGCGCTTGTAAAATGCCCAACATTTTCTATAAAGTTAATAGCAGCATCTACACCACTTTTAACTTCAGCTGGAGATGCACCTGCTAAAATACCAATTACTTCTCCCGCTAATTTAGTACTTGCATTTGCAGCACCTGCATAAAAACTTTTTGCATAAGCAACTTTTACATCTGCAGCTTTTGTTGCCTCATCTAATGCTGTATATGTCACATCATCACAATCTCCTGTTAAAATAGCTAAAGATTTATATTCAGGTGATAAATTTAACTCCTTTGCCAATGTAATATCAACATTAGGTATTAGCTTAACAGCCAATACAGTAGCTTTGATTGGATCTCTTTTCATTGTTATTCCTCCTAAATTTATAATTGTAAATCTGTACCACTACATTTTTTATCTAATATTAGTTTAATAATTTCTGCAACATGTGCACCAGCTTCAACTGGTACCAATCCACCTTTATGAATGTTAGACACAACTGTTCTTCTTGCTTCAGGCATGTCAACAGTTGCTTTATACGCAATATAAGCACTCATACTCTCAGCTGTTACTAGACCTGGTCTCTCGCCAACTAGCAAACAAGTAACATCTGCGTTTAATGTTTCAGAAACAACATCCATAACGCCTACACGCCCTAATTTCACGAAAAATGGTAAACCTACATCAATACCATAACTTTTTAAACCTTGTATAATCGCTGGTAATACATCTTTAATGTTAGCCTCTATTGCTGCTGAACTTAAACCATCTGCTATACAAATTTGTACTGTTGGTTTCATTTTGCATTTTTCTTTAATTATTTTTACAGAATCTTCTGTTAATTTTTTACCTAAATCAGGTCTTGTAACATATTCATCTTTATCTTTACACAAAGTTTCTACTGTAAATAAATTATTGTTCTTTAAAAAATCTTCAGATACATAAGAAAATACAGAATCTTGAGCAACTGAATGGTCTGCTCTAAACCTTAAAGAAGTTTCTGTTAAATATCTTGCGCCTGCTCTCCAAATACCTAATCTAGCAGGACTAAATGCTTTCATTTCTAAATAACCTTGTTTATTTACAGGGTTAGGCACTAGATATTGTTGTCTTAAATCTACCTCTGTAATATCTTTTAAACAACCATCTTCAATTTTTGTTTCTTTAATATTAATTGAGCTTTTTGTGTTTTGTTCCTGAGTTGTTTCATTTGATACATTCATCTCTGTCAAAACTTGTTGTATAACTTTTCTTAACTCTTCTTGATTCACCATAACTATACCCCTCCTTATGTCTTATTTTAAAAACAATGACGCGTCACCAGCTAAATTTGTTAATTTTCCATCTTTTGTTATTCCCATGTTTTCTAACCAAACATCAAACTCATTAATTGGTCTTAAATTAAATAACTCTCTTAATGCAGCTGTTTCATGATATCCTGTACATTGATAATTCAACATAACATCATCGCCATGAGGTATACCCATAACAAAGTTACATCCAGCAGATACAAGTAAAACTGCTAAATATTCAATATCATTTTGATCAGCTTTCATATGGTTTGTATAACAAGCATCGCAACCCATAGAAATACCAGATAATTTACCCATAAAATGATCTTCTAATCCGGCTCTAATAACTTGTTTACTATTGTATAAATATTCAGGACCTATAAAACCAACAACGGTATTTACTAAAAACGGATTATATCTTTTTGCAAAACCATAACATCTTGCTTCCATAACAACTTGGTCATTTCCAAAGTGAGCATCTGAAGATAACTCAGAACCTTGCCCTGTTTCAAAGTACATTACATTAGGTCCTATTCCAGTACCTTCTTTTAACATTAAATCGTGAGCTTCTCTTATTATAGATGTTGTAACTCCAAATGCTTCGTTACCTTTTTGGCTACCTGCAATACTTTGGAATATAAGGTCAGAAGGCGCACCTTTTTTTACAGCCTCCATTTGTGTTGTAATATGAGCTAAAACACATTGTTGTGTTGGTATCTTCCATTTATTTTTAAACTCGTCAAAACTTCTAAGTACTCTACTTACACTTTCAACAGAGTCATCAACAGGGTTTAACCCAATTACTGCATCGCCAATACCGTAGCTAAAACCTTCCATAACAGATGCCATTATACCTTTTGGGTCATCCGTAGGGTGATTAGGTTGTAGTCTTGATGAAAATGTACCATCTAGCCCTATAGTTGTGTTACAATGTGCAGATACTCTAATTTTTTTAGCAGCGTATATAAGGTCAAGGTTACCCATAAGTTTAGTTACTGCTGCAATAATTTCACTAGTTATACCTCTGCTTGCTCTTTTTATCATAGAGCCTGGTGTGTTTATATCAAGTAACCATTCT
>JBOFNA010000060.1:0-2804 GCA_051658665.1 Oscillospiraceae bacterium | reverse complement strand
GCTAACATTCAAGGTATACCTATAGATTTAACCTACATCGTAATGTCAATGGTTGTTATTGTGCTAGGGTCCTTTGGTATAGCAGGCATTCCAGGCACCGCAACAATTGCTGCTTCTGTATCTTTATCTGGTATGGGTTTACAAGCTGCTTTTCCTGCAATAAGCCCTATTTTAGCCGTAGATCCTATAATAGATATGGGACGTACTTGTTTAAATGTCTCTGGTTCAATGGTTAACGCATTAATTGTAGATAAAACTTTAGGTACTTTAGACATGGATTTATACAAAAATTCTGACCCTGATGTTTTAATATCTGACGAAAAAGAAATAGAAAAACTTTAATTTTAAGGAGTGTTTATAAAATGAAGGTAGTTGTTATAGGTGGTGTCGCAGCCGGTATGAGTGCTGCCGCTAAACTTAAAAGAAATTTAGTAGACAATGTGGACATATCAGTCTATGAGCAAGGTACTGAGGTATCTTATGGTGCCTGTGGTATACCATTTTATGTTTCTGATAAAATAAAAGACAGTAGCGATTTAATTGCTAAAACACCTGAACAATTTAAAAGTATCGGAGTTAATGTTTTTATTAAACACGAAGTTTTAAAAGTAGATACCAAAAATAAAACAATAGAAATAAAAAATTTAGTCGAAAATAAAACATTCACAGAAAAGTATGATAAATTGATAGTTGGCTCTGGTGCAAAAGTGAAATGTTTTTATCCTTTCAATAAAAATTATGATAACCTATATAAAGTTAGAAATATATCTGATGGAGAAATAATAAAACAAAAGTTACAAGATAATAACCTTAAAAATGTTTTAATAATAGGTGCTGGGTTTATAGGTCTTGAGATGGTTGAAGCGTGTCACAAATACAATAAAAATATTATATTAGTTGAAAAATCCGAATCTATATTATCTAATTTAGATTCAGAAATTACAAACATCTTAAATAATGAATTAACAAAAAATAATATTACTATAAAAACATATTCATCTGTATCTGAGTTTACAATAGATGGCAATCGAGTAATTAAAGCAACTTTATCTACTGATGGTAAATCCGAAATGATAGATACAGATATAATAATAAATGCAGTTGGAATTGCTCCTAACTCTGATTTTATAAAAGATGTTGATAAAATAGAAAACGGCGCTATTATAGTCAATGAAAATATGCAAACTAATATAAAAGATGTTTTTGCAGCAGGTGACTGTAGCGTTATGAAGTCCTTTGTAACAGATAAGTACACCTATGCACCATTAGGAACAAATGCAAATAAGCAAGGCAGAATAATCGCCGATTTTTTAAGTTCTAAGCCAACTAAACCATTTAAACTTATTAATAGCTCTGCCCTTAAGCTTTTTTCTATAGATTGTGCAAAAGTCGGCTTATCTGAAAAAGAAGCTAAATCCCTTAATATCAAATATAGCACAAATACAGTAACAGGTAATAGCTATGCTTCTTATTACAGTGACCATAAAGTTACAATTAAACTCATTTATTGTCCTACTACTCGCAAAATATTAGGAGCACAAACAATAGGTTCTGGCAATGTTGTGCCAAGAGCCAACTATTATGCAATTGCTATTTATAGTGGTCTCACTGTTGATGAATTTGGGTTCTTAGACCTTTGTTATTCTCCTCCTTTTAGTGGAGTTTGGGATGTATCTCTAATTGCATCTAACGCTGCTAAATAAATTTATTGAAAATTATGAAAAAAATATTGACAAATGTATAGTTTTTATATATTATTTAGAAAGCTTATGTAAAATATTGTTTTATGTAAGACTTATAAATTTTAAGGATTTTTTATTATGTGGTTTTTATTCTCAATGTTTTCAGTTTTAATGTGGAGTGGCTCCGATTTATTTTCAAAAATAGGGTCTAAATCTAACGACAAGTTTAGTCATTGGAAAATGGTTATCGCTGTAGGTACTGTAATGGGCATACACGCAATATCTCAACTAATAGGCGGTGTTGAGTTTGATTCTACTACAATAATAACATATCTTCCTGTTTCTTTTTTATACATATTATCAATGATTTTCGGTTATGCAGGACTTAGATATATACAGCTTTCTATTTCATCTCCAATATGTAATTCATCTGGTGCAGTTGCAGCTATTTTAGTATTTTTATTTTTAGGTCAAACAATGACACCGATACAATTACTAGGTGTTTCTTTTGTTTCTTTAGGTGTTATTTTACTTGCTATTGTCGAAAACAAAACTGATAAAGAAGATTATCAAAAAGAAACAGGTAGTAAATATAAATCAAGCTTTTTAGGTCTGCTTTTCCCTATTCTTTATTTGTTAATTGATGGTTTAGGTAGTTTTGCAGATGCCTTGGTACTAGAAACTTTGGACGAAGCGCAAGCTAATATAGCTTACGAGTTAACATTTTTCTTGTTAGCAATTGCAGCACTTATTTATTTAGTTGTTATAAAAAAGCAAAAAATTAAATTAAAAAATGAAAAATCAAAAGTTATCGCAGCTATATGTGAGACTGCTGGACAATTTACATATATCTTCGCAATTGGTAGTAATGCTATTTTGGCCGCACCTTTAATATCATCTTATAGCATTTTTTCTGTTTTATGGTCAAGAATATTCTTAAAAGAAAAATTATCTAATAAACATTATTATGTAATCTTTCTAGTTTTTATAGGTATTGTTATCCTTGGTTTAGAGTCTAAATAAAATCAAAAATAAAACCGCTTACTTATTATTGTAAGCGCTTTTATTTTTTTATATTTTATATTTTGTAAATTCAATTTTTTTTGCTTTATAATCATCTAT
>JBOFNA010000059.1:0-13171 GCA_051658665.1 Oscillospiraceae bacterium | reverse complement strand
AAAACCACTATCTAAACAAGCATCTGAAACCCATTTTATCATTGGCGTAAACATTACTTCACAAAGTGCTTTTGGCTTGTCTGTCATCATCCTTTTACCAAACCCTGCCGACAATATAATACAATTATTTTTCATTTTCGCCTTCTTTTCTTATATTTTTAAAAAAATCACTTAATATTTTTGAACAATCATCTTTTAATATACCACTTGTTATATAAAACTGATGATTAAACCCACGCTCATTTAAATTTACTTTGGACCCTAAACAACCAGCCTTTAAATCTTTCGCACCATATACCACTCTGTCAATTCTCGAATTTATAATAGCTCCTGTACACATAGGACAAGGCTCCAATGTAACATAAATGGTGCAGCCTAAAAGTCTCCATTTACCTAACTTGTTTGCCGCCTCTTCTATTGCAATAATTTCAGCGTGACATAAAGGGTTTTTTTCTCTCTCTCTTTTATTGTAACCAAAAGATATAATTTCACCATTTTTAACTATTACCGCACCAACTGGTACCTCACCAATTTCAAAAGCTTTTTTCGCCATATCTAAAGCCTTTGTCATATAATACTCATCATCTTTCATTAGCTAATTACCCATATTAAAGTCGCAATATAACAAATTAACATAGTTGGTGCGAGTGCAAAACTTTTTATGACTTCAAATGTTCTTATATCTTTATCTTTTTTATGTATTTTTTTATTTAAATTTATATATTTTATTATATATTGACAAGAAATAAAACCTAAAATAAAAATACTTAGTAAAAAAAAGTTAATTAAAATACTACTATTTCTTAGCGAGTTTTTACTGTATATAAAATCCGTAAATATTTCAAAAAATTCAGATGATACTCTTATTAAAAAAATCAATAAAAAGTTTTTTGTTAAAATATAAATATACCCCAAAAATGCCGCTAATACAAAGTTTGCAATAAAACTTTCTAAATTACCCTTAAAAAAGGCAAATACAATTGATTGCACAACTAACGCTAAAATAACGTTGTTTTTTTGTAACCCTAACAAAAGTACCCCTCTAAATATAAACTCTTCGACAAAAGATATTAAAAAAACTGTATTTAATATATAAACTGTAAAACTTGCCCCAACTGGTGGTAAAACACTCTGAAAAACAATATTTATTCCAAAATAAGATAATAAATTTAAACTTGCATAAGTTAAAAACTTTGCCAACTGATAAAAACTAACACCAGCAAAAACAATATGTAATACCGATACAAAGTCTACATTTTGAAAATTCAAAATCTTTGTGTTTTCATAATCAGACATAAGGTAATAAATCGTAAACGGTATTATTAAAACTGATACCTGCTGTATTAAAAATACAATTTGATAAACAACACCTATATCTACAATTGAAGTTTTATTATTAAAATATGTGTTTAATGCAATATATAAATCATTTTTAAATACAATACTTATAAGAATCAGCAAAATAAGACAAAAAGCTAATACAGTTGCATTACGCCTAATATTTGCAACTTTTCGCTCCTTGTCCGACATGTTAATAAATCCCATACTATGTACAAAAGTGTACTCAGTATCTTTTACGTTATTATTGCTATCTCTTATGTCGATTGGTTTATCACTATTTATATCTTCCATAAAACCTCTATATTAAAAATATATTCTAGTAAAATTATTATATCACTTTTCACTATAAAATCAAGATTTATATATTTTTTTAATTATTTATTTAAATTTTTAATTATGTTATAATATTTATTAAAAGACCCCAAGCACTTGATTTTTCAAGGCTTGGGGTCTTTTTTTGTTACTAACGTGTTATTAGTTCAATTGCACCCTTCAATTCTTGAATGTTTTTGTGGGTGTAAATACGTTCACCAACTTCTTTGGATTTATGCCCCATCATTAGATCAATACAGACTTTGTTTGCACCTGCTGAATCTAATCTTGATCTAAAAGTGTGTCTGCATTCATGTGGTGTATGGTTCAATTTTAGTTCATCCATGATCGCATTCCAAAATTCGTAATACTTTAAACTGGTCAATTTCTTTCCTTCCAGGGTGAACAAATAGGTATGTCCTTCTTCAACCCTTTTCTGAATAATTTCAAAGATCTTTGGATGTATCGGAATGATCCTATCTTTTCCTGCTTTGGTCTTTGTACCACCTTGAATAGTTCTTACTTCAAAATCCACATTTTCTGTTTTAATATCCAACAGTTCACTTATCCTGAACCCTGAATATAAGAAGACCAGGACTGAATCAACCCAAGGTTTATCTTTGATCTTCCATACTGCATCCACTTCTTCATCAGTGAATGGTTTCTTGTTTGTTTCAGGAATTGGTTCTGCTGTTGTCAGAACTGAATATGACTTGTTGATGACATCTATTTCAATTGCAAACTTATCAAGCTGACCAAATAGGTTCTTGATTGCCCATTGTGTTGAATATCCTTTTCCACAGTTATCAATACAATCCTGCATGTGGAAAGACTTGATATCTTTGTATTTCATTTTCTTGTATTTGGATGTATGATTGAAAGCTGAATTTAAAGATCCCTGACTGGACTTTCCCATCTTGGGCATCTTCTTTTCTTTGAACAGGTCAAACAGGCTTTCCAGAGTGGTCTTTTCTGCATCTATATCCCAAGGTGACTTATTGTATTCAGCAAGCATTATCATTCCACCTTCCCTGCTTGCAGCATATCCAATAGGAAGATATATTGGATGACCTTTTTCATTCCATCCAGTGGTCTTTCTAACTGCATAAGGATTCCTTCTATTACCTGATAATTTGACAACAGATCCATATCCATTTGGATTCTTCAATTTATTTCACCCCTTGAATTAATGGGGTTGAAATGGTATAATAACCTGATTCAATAGGTAACCATTTCAACCTAAACTATAGTTACAATAAAGATCCTTGGTGCAGCGAACACCAGGGATCTATTTTTATTTTATAGAACTGTTTTCAATGGAACAGCTTGTGGTTTCAACTTCTTGAAAATATCAACCATTACTGCTGCATTATACCAATCTTTTGTTGCTTCAATCACAATAGTTTTTAATTCATCAGTTTGATAATTGATAATTAAAAAATGTCTTACAACTCTTTTTTTTTGTCTTTACCCTTCCACCAATCATTGCACCAATTAAACCAAAGGTTGCTGCACCAATGATCATTCCTTGTGCAGACTGCTTGATGATCTTTTCCATTTCAACTTCATTCTTGTAATCAACCAATTTTAATTTTGAAAATGCTATTTCAAATTCTTGACAATTCCCAATAATTGTTAGTACATCAGGTGTCATCTTCACAATCAGATCAGTATTTTGTGGAATCGGCAAACCTTCAACTAAATTACCAAGCACAACTTTTTCATTTAATTTCTTCTTTCCAAACATAAAATCCCTGCCTTTCAATTTTTAATAATCACCTTGAACCGATTCAAACCCTTGATTTCATTGGGTTGTCGGTTCTTTTTTTATGTTTTGGGTTCAAGCTGTTCACGATAAAAACATACTACCTTGAACCGTTTCAAACACTGATTAACACTATCGTTTGAGGGTGTCGGTTCAAGGTGAATGTAATTTATTAAGTGATTTATAATAATTATTATTTTTTATTATCTTTTAAATAATATATAGACTAAAAATATTTTTATAAACTACTTAATAAATTTGATGAACCTATGTTGAACCAACCTTAATTGGATCAATTCTTCATGACATCCATACCACATTGCCATTTGATATGTTGTGAGTTCTTTTAATTCTTCCAATTCTTCATCACTGATCAACAAGTTCACTGCAAATTTGTTGGCTTCAATTTCCAACTTATCAACAGATAAATAAGTCATTTCCTTCATGAATGGTGTATTTGACTTTGGATGTAGAATTGCATGACCAAGTTCATGTGCAGCAGTGAAGTTCCTTTTATAACTTGGAAGTTCACAGTTGATATGGATGAACTTCTGTCTGAATGCAGTGTTGTAATATCCATTTATACTTCCAAGTGGTTCAAATAAAACTATAATCCCAAGATTTTCAGCAATTTCAAAAGGATCTCTTGTCTTATGTTCTTTGATTAATTCCAATATAACCTTCTTCATCTTATCACCCCCAAAGATTAAAACTGACTTATTTCTTGTGTTTGTCAGGTGTGAACTTTTGTTTTGCGATAATTTTGCCCATTTGCAAGCTGTTGATCAGACTTGATTTCAATAATTCCCTAGTGTTGTCATCTAATATTTCACCATCAAACATCAATGCTTCTTGGTGGCTGTCTAATTGTTCTAGGATGAAACTCATTGTTGTTGCAATATCCTTCTTATCCCTTCTTGAAAAATCTTCATACCTTTTCACATCAGATGCAAGTGTTTCTTCATCAGGAATGGATCTGAATTCTGTTTTTCCAAGTAACCAATCAATAGAAACATGGAAATAATCTGCAACTGCTGAAAGTTTATCAGTATTGGGTGAACTCTTATTCCACTTATACATTGTACCCTTTCCAAATCCAAGTTCTACTTCAAGATTACTTGGGTTTATGCCCTTTCCCTTACATAATAACTGAATTTTTTCTAATACATTCATCTTCATTTTCCCCTTCCTAAAAATTTATCTGAAATAAATCAGTATAATAGAGTTATAGCTGAATTATTTCAGCGAAATCAAAGCATCTACTGAATTGTTTCTGTGCGATAGTAGTATTTACCATTATATTAGAATATATTCAGTAAATTGTCAAGAAATTTCAGCGAAATTTTTCAACTAATATATGGAAGGAGTGAAAAGGATCAATGAATTAATTTGAAAAGACAGTAAGAAAAGAACTGATTGATCGTGACATGAAACTTACTGACTTGGCTGATGCACTTGGAATCAGCATAGCTTATCTTTATGACATCCTCAATGTGAATCGAAAAGCAGAACGTCAGAAGAAAAGGATCATGGAGATTTTGGAACTTGAAGGTGAATTTGAATAAGGGAAGGTGGTGTAATGAAAAGAATTTTATTTGGTTGGATTGAACAAATCATTGAATTTGATTCATCAAAAGAAAGACAAGCATTCCTAGATCAGACAGAAGGTGTCAATGTGGTTGAATCATTTGAACAAGATGGAGTGTTCAACCTTCATGTCAAAAGACCTTACAACAAAAACAAAATGAAATGATGGTTGAAGAAATGAGTTTTGCAACAAATCTAAAAAAGGTAATGGAAGAAAGGAATGTTTCACAAGCTGAACTTTCAGCTTTAACTGGAATTGGAAAATCATCAATCAGTCAATATCTATCAGGAAAGAATGAACCAAATCAGAAGCGAACAGAAAAAATTTCAGAAGCACTTGAATGTTCAATTGAATTCCTGAATAGACTTACAACCTGCAGTGATCCAACTGATGACTCAAATGGTTTGAAGAATGTTCCAGTATCAGTGGCAGCACAGAAACTTGGTAAGTCAGAACAGTTTGTCAGGGTTGCACTTCGCAAGATTGGTGTTCCAGTAAATCCAATTGATTATGTTGAAATAGATTAAAAAGCGGTCAGGTCGTACAATGCAATGTTTTCTGACGAACTGGCACATAAAACACAATCGGTTGTTGGTTGTAATTTGAACCCTGACATCTTGATTCATGGGTCACCATGTCAAGACTTTTCAATTGAAGGGCATCAAAAAGGATGAATCAGAATGGCACAGTTGAAAGATAGTGGTGAAAGAAGACAGTTTGTAACTGGTGCAGTTCGTGACATTCAAGAAGGCAAAGTCAGATGTGACCTGATACCTTTGGATGTTATATTCAGGGTGTTTGACAAAGAAAAATTTGTTGTTTAACCTTTGAAGCACATTACAAAATTCGTTGAAGATGGTGCTTTGAAGTATGGTGAAAACAACTGGCAGAAAGGAATTCCAGTGCATTGTTACATAGACAGTGCACTCAGTCAACATGAAACAGTTCTTTGGACACACACTGCTGACATATATACTTCAAAGATATTGAAAAATTAATTGAAAGTTAATTTTTCGAAAATTACATTCCCAAATCATAACCGGAAGGAATGGTGAAGATGTTCATTATTGACAAGGATAAATGGAACAAAGGCAGAAGCAACAAATTTAATGGCATTAATTAAAGCAAATTACCCTAGTTATCACGCTAAAACAGATAAAGAAACAATATTGGCTGCAGTTAATATTATGACCCTGTTATTAACAGATATAGCCGCAGAATTAGCAACTGTTGCGCTATTCGATTATATGGGTACAGAGAACGAATTTCCTCCTAATGTAGGGCAGTTAATTGCTATATGTGATGATATAAAAACCCGAATAGAGTACGCAATGAGGGCGGGAGATATAGCTATACCACAGAAAAACCCCGTTGTGCGTGAATACATTCTCAAGAGGAAAAAAGAAATTGAAGAAAAATTAATAAAAAACGAAAAAGAAATAAAAAAACTAGGATAGGAGATGAAAAAAATGTTAAACGTAGTAGCACTAATGGGACGTCTTACATCAGATCCCGAGCTTAAAATAACGCCAAACGGTATATCTGTTTGCTCATTTAGCATAGCTGTAAATAGAACATTTGCAAAAGCTGGCGAAGAAAGACAAGCAGATTTTATAAACATCGTTACTTGGCGTAACACGGCTGAATTTGTATCTAAGTATTTTACTAAATGTCAATTAATGGGTGTTGATGGCAGTATTCAAACAAGAAGTTACGAAGATAAAGACGGTAATAAAAGAGTATCTTTTGAAATTGTTGCAAATAATATTCATTTTGCAGAATCTAAAAACTCTACAAATAACCGTCAAAGTGAAACTCCATTTAATCCTCCATCTGATGTTATGAGTTTTAAAACAGCGGAAAATGATGATTTTATCGAGATTACGTCTGACGACGATTTACCTTTTTGATATGAAAGAAAAAAATATAAATCAGAAAAAAGAATTTTTAAAAAAGGGATATTTTTCAAATAAATCTATACAAAATAAAATAGAAAAAATAGAAAAATTACAAAGTATGTCTACTTGTATTAATTCTTATATCGGAAATAATTATAAGTCGAAAGAGTATAAAGATAAAATAAGTAATATTGTATCTGAGATAATAGACCTTAAAGAAGAGCTTTATGAAGATATAGATTCATTAATTAAAACAGAAAATTTAATAAAACAGAAAATTGATGAAGTAGAAGATAATCAATGTAAATTATTATTAACACTTAGATATTTAAATTATAAAAGTTGGAGAGAGATTAAAAAAGAAATGAACTATTCTGAACCGCATATGTTTAGATTACATGATAAAGCATTCAATTTAATAAAAAATTAATAAAATATTATTAATATAAATTGTAAATTCAAGGTACTATTAGTATAATAAAATAAGTTAGATTAAATGATATTTAAAATATAGGATAATAAAAGAGTGAAATAATGAAAAACGAAATTAGACGTGAAAGTTTAGAAATAACGGTTAATGAAACACTTTGGCATATCAATGTGATATCATATGAGGGAGAAGATAGCCCTTATAGAATAATCAAAAATGATAGGGAAATTTTTATAATTAATAATAAATCATATGTTTCATGTGTAATTAAGCATAATAAAACTGTTGATATTATATCAGAAGATTTAAACATTAAATTTATGATAAAAGATAATTTTATAATTGTATACAATTATATGTAATTGGTATTTGATTTTATATAAATGGAGGTATGTTTTATGAAAAAAACTTCGTTATTGATAATTATAATTTTTATATTATCAATTTTTAACCCAGTGATAAATAACACTGCTTATTCTATGGAAAACGATATAATAATAGATGAATTATATTTGACAGACGAAAAAATAAAATTATCAAATGATTATATTGAATATCAGTTGGATAATAACAATAGATTTATAATGGCAAGAAATATTGCTGTTATTTCAGGTAGTTTTTTTATTCCTGGGGTTGGACAAGCTATAATAACAGTAGCAGGAACAATTGTTGTATTAGGGGCAATAATAGCGACAGGAAGTTGGCTTTACAAAAAAATAACAGTTTGGGTTTATTATAGCAAAAAAAATAGTGCTGATAATGCTATATCTAAAATACCGAGTTCATTAAAAAACAGAAATGGAAATGTTAATGTTGGTAGATTTACAAAAAAAACAAGAGGAAAACAAGAATGGAAAGACCCTAAAACAGGATGGTCTATAGAAAAAGATACATCTGGTCATAGAGGTTATGATAGAAGTATAAAAAAATGGAAAATAAAAGATAAAAAAGGAAAAAGAATTGGCTCATTAAATTCAAATGGAAAGGTTATAGATAAATAATGAAAAACGAAATTAGACGTGAAAGTTTAGAAATAACGGTTAATGAAACACTTTGGCATATCAATGTGATATCATATGAGGGAGAAGATAGCCCTTATAGAATAATTAGTGATAAAAAAGAGATATTGGTTTTAAGTAATAATGACCACATTGCATTTCATGCGAAATATACTGGTAAATATATTAATATAGAACAAAAAGACAGTAATATGGTAGTTTCTATAGATAGCACATATATTAATGTGTATAATAATGATTAAATAAAAAATAAAAGATGAGAGTAAATGAGAGTAAAAAATATAATATAATATAAAATGAAGTAATAGCATAAAGCGTAAAAGCTCTATGCTATTTTTATTATAAAAGGCAGGGGGGAAAAATGTTAAACATAAAACAAAAGAAGTTTGTAGACGAATATATAAAAACAGGGAATGCGACAAAGGCGGCGATTTTTGCGGGATACAGCGAAAATAACGCAGGAAATAACGCAGATAAGCTACTAAAAAATACTAAGGTCAAAGAATACATAAAGGAAAAACAAAAAAGTTTTGAAAAAGAAGACATCCTTGCACTGACAACCAACTACATGTGCAATGAATGGTTGGATGCTGCTGACAAGAAGGTTTTTGAAACCATGAAAAAGAACAATCCAAGAAGGTACAAGGTAGCAGGCCTTGGGGAATGGGGTATTGTTGAAGGTCTTGTCTTTGAGAACTGGGAAGAAAAAGACTTTGACATTGAAACGGTCAAGAAAATTGCAGCAATCAAGTCAGCCTTTGGTCTTGACTTTGGTTATACAAATGACCCTTCTGCCCTATGGTGTGGAATGGTTGCCCTTAAAGACAAAACCATCTATGTGTTTGATGAACTATACAAAACAGGTCTTTCCAATGAAGCAATCTATTCCAACATTAATGGTATGCATTACAGAAAAGAAAGAATCAGGGCAGATTCAGCAGAACCAAAGTCAATTGACAGGTTGCGTGAACTGGGTCTTTCAAATATCAGAGCAGCAAGGAAAGGAAAGGATTCAATCAACAATGGTATTGACTACATCCATGACTTCAAGATTGTTATTCATCCAAGGTGTGTGAATTTCCTTACAGAGATTTCAAACTACACCTGGGATAAAGATAAATTTGGAAAGAAAATCAATAAACCAATTGATGATTTCAACCATTTGATGGATGCCATGCGGTATGCTTTGGAAGATTTCAGTAAAGGTGAAATATTCAGTTTTGATTGATGATAATAACAGGTTAGTAACAAGAACACTTGCAAATCGAGTATATTTAATGGTTCTTATCACTAACCTAATATAAATTACGTTTTAAACATCAGGTATTTTAATATATTTTGGAAGGTGGTGGACAACATAAAGAAAGTCAATGTACTTGGTGTAACCTGGCAGGTAAAAGAATCAAATGAACAGTCTGACAAGAAGTTGAAAAAATGTGATGGTTATTATGATGATACAGTCAAAGTTTGTGTTGTCCAGGATATAATAGAACCTTCCTTGATGTCAAAGTCAAACTTAGATGAATATAAAAATAAAGTTATTATGTACTTATTCATGCTTTTTTATTTGAAAGTGGTCTATCACGCAATAGTGACTTGGCAGATAATGAAAAAATGGTTGATTGGATTGTATCACAGTTTCCAAAGATACTTGCAACCTTTCAACAAACTAATTGTATATGAAAGGGGGGTGAATTAAACATGTTTAATTTCATTGGAAGTGAAATGGCAAAGATAGGAAACATTTTGAAGCAAGGTGCAAGTACCAAACTGACTAATGAACAGTTCATTGTGAAGGAAATAAATATTTTCAAGACATCAAGAAGACGAAAAGACATGATTGATGGTGAAAAGTATTACGCAGGTAGACATGACATCCTTTCAAGGAAAAGGACTGTCATTGGTGCTACTGGTGAACTTGAAGAAGTCAAGAACCTTCCAAACAACAGAATTGTTGATAATCAGTACAAGAAAATGGTTGACCAAAAGAATAACTACCTATTAGGACAACCCATTTCAGTTCAATCAGATAATGAACTATATTCAAAGGTATTGAAAAAGGTATTCAACAAGAAGTTTCAAAGGCTGATGAAGAATGTCGGTGAAGATTCGCTGAACAATGGTGTTGGTTGGCTTTTCATTTATTATGATGAACATGGTGAATTCACCTTCAAACGGTTCAATCCTTATGAAATCATTCCTGGTTGGAAGGATGCAGAACACACTGTCCTTGACTATGCAATAAGGATTTATGAAGTCATATCCTATGAAGGGGTAGTCGAAAAGGTCATTGAAAAGGTTGAAGTCTACTATGACAAGGGAATCAACAGATTCATCCTTGATGGTGGCAAGCTGATTCCTGATGAAGTTCCTTTTCAGAACTACTTCACATTAGATTGATGTTGATGATGAAGGTAAGAAAATTGTCCAAGGTTGGAACTGGTCAAGAATCCCTTTGATTCCATTCAAGTATAACGGCAAGGAAATCCCATTGATTAAGATGATTAAGACCATGCAAGATGGATTAAACACAATCCTTTCCAACTTCCAAAACAACATGGAAGAAGATGCAAGGAACACCATTCTTGTTCTTGTGAACTATGATGGTGAAAACCTTGGTGAGTTTAGAAATAATCTGGCAACATATGGTGTAGTAAAGGTCAAGACAGTTGATGGTGCAGGTGGTGACTTGAAAACTTTACAAGTTGAAGTAAATTCGGAGAATTACAAGTCCATCATTGAAATATTCAAGAAAGCAATCATTGAAAATGCAATGGGTTATGATGCCAAGGATGACAGGCTTGCAGGGAATCCAAATCAGATGAACATTCAATCCATGTATTCTGACATTGACCTAGATGCAAACGGTATTGAAACAGAGTATCAGGCTTCTTTTGAAGAACTGCTTTGGTTTGTCAATGTTCATTTGTTCAATGCAGGTATGGGTGACTTTGACAATGAAGATGTAACTGTAATATTCAACAGGGATATTCTTATCAGTGAAAGTGAAGTCATTGACAACTGCGGAAAATCAGCAGGAATCCTTTCTGATGAAACCATTGTGGCAAACCATCCTTGGGTGGATGACCCACAAGCCGAACTTGATAGAATTGCAGAGCAGAAGAAAAAAGACCTGGAACAATATGGTGGTGCATTCAATCCAGTTGTATCCACTGACCCTGCTGCACAGCAGAATCAAGGCGGTGGTGTGAATGAAGAATAGTGACTACTGGAAGAAACGATTTGAACAACTTGAAGCTGCTGCAAACAATAAAGGTCTTACAACAAATGCTGACCTTGAAGTCCAGTACCTAAAAACACAAAGTCAGATTGAAGGTCAAATCAATTCCTGGTATCAAAGATTTGCAGTGAACAATCAGGTCACAATGGCAGAAGCAAAAAAATGCTGAATGCAAAGGAACTGGCTGAACTGAAATGGGATGTCAAAGAATATATCAAATATGGTCATGAAAATGAACTGAACCAGGTATGGATGAAGCAACTTGAAAATGCATCATCAAAGTTCCATATATCAAGATTGGAAGCATTAAAGATCCAATTCCAACAATCCCTTGAAGTGTTGTTTGAAAATCAAATGGATGGACTTGATACCCTTATGAAGGATGTCTATTCAGAAGGTTATTATCACAGCATTTATGAAGTTCAAAAGGGGTTCAGTATTGGTTGGGATGTATCAAACATTGATCAGAACAAACTTGAAAATATTATTTCAAAACCTTGGGCAGTAGATGGAAAGAATTTCAGTGAACGGATTTGGGGTAATAGGTCCAAACTGGTGAATGAAGTCCATACTGAACTGACACAAATGGCAATCACAGGAAGATCACCTGATCAGGCAATCAAGAACATTGCCGCAAAGATGAATACATCCAAGAATAATGCAGGAAGATTGGTCATGACTGAATCAGCTTACTTTTCTTCTGTTTCTCAAAAGGATGTATTCAATGATCTTGATGTTGAACGGTTTGAAATTGTTGCAACACTGGACAGTAAGACATCAGTAATATGTCAGGATCTTGATGGTCATGTATTTGATATGAAAGATTTTGAAGCAGGTGTCACTGCACCCCCTTTTCATGTATGGTGTAGAACAACTACTGTTCCCTATTTTGATGATGAATTCAACATTGGTGAACGTGCTGCAAGGGGTGAAGATGGTAAAACCTACTATGTATCTGATTCAATGAAATATACTGAGTGGAAAAAGACCTTTGTTGATGGTGAGTCAAAGGAATACTTGAAACCTACTGAACCTGGTGCTACAATAGAATCAAAGAAAGAAAAATTGGGTGCTGCGTCAAAGGAAATATTGAAAAATTGTGAATCTAATGATGTTAAATATAAGGAAGTCAAAAGGTTTCAAAAAGAATTAACTTCTGATGAAATTATTAAAAAACTTGCTGGAGGTGATATTACGGAAGGTTCTTGTTCTTCATTATCATTTGCTTATACTGGTAACAGACATGGTTTTGATGTTATAGATTTTAGGGGCGGTAAAAGTCAATATGTGTTTTCCCAAAACTCTAACATTAAGAAGATGTTAGAACTTCCTGGTGTTGAAGGAAGTGTTACAAAAGTGAAGAAAGAAATTCAAGGAACTATTGAAATATTGAAAAACCTTGAATTGAACAAAGAATATTACCTTGCAGTAGGAAAACTGTTGATAAGTCTTTTGGTTTAGTTTGGGAAAAAGATGTTGTATTGATGCAAGTTGATTCCTTTAATGGTAATTCAGATTTCGAATATTTGCTTGGTTATATAAACACTGCGGTTGAAAGTCAAAAGAAAGGGGTGATT
>JBOFNA010000058.1:0-8382 GCA_051658665.1 Oscillospiraceae bacterium | reverse complement strand
TATTTAAAGGTTCAAAGTTTTTATTTAA
Organism: Oscillospiraceae bacterium; assembly: GCA_051658665.1. GTDB lineage: Bacteria > Bacillota > Clostridia > Oscillospirales > Ruminococcaceae > JBOFNA01. The sequence goes on along the minus strand of JBOFNA010000058.1, from coordinate 8,354 downwards.
CAACCCCTCATATCCTGATTTTATACCAATTATCTCAATATCATTAACAATAGCAGCCCTTACAACTGCCCTAATTGCAGCATTCATTCCTGGTGCATCTCCACCACTTGTTAGTACACCAATTTTTTTTAATTTTTTAATTTCCATAAAATACCCCTTATACTATTTAAGCATTATGTTTTCTTTTGGTAATATATTATATAAATGACTTGTTAATGTGTCACTTATCTTAACCCAATATTTATTAGTTGTTTTTAAGTATTTTTTATCATCTTCCAAAAATAAAACAACTGGTGTATCTCCATTGTAAATTGGTAAAGTATTTAAAACTTCGTTATACTCGTCGCAATCTTTCTTTTTCAATTTCAAATATAAAGTTTTGCAATTTTCAAATTTTGACTCTAAATCTTGCGTTGAAACATCAGTAGCCTTTTCAACAATAATAATATTGCTATCATCCTCTCTTTTAGAGACTTTTCCTTCAATAATAAGTATTGCATCTTCTCTTATATATTGACCAAAGGATACTAATGTTTGTGGAAAAACAATCATTTCCATTGCCCCTGTTAAATCTTCAACTTCAATAAATGCCATAGATTGATTTTTCTTTGTATTGTTTATTCTAACTTTAGAAACAACCCCTAAAATTTTTATTTGCTTATTTTCATAAAACTTTTTATTTTCGTCATCTTCTAAAATGTCAAAAATATTATGTGTACATATTCTTTCCGTAAGATGCTGATATTGATCCAATGGATGACCAGAAACATAAATACCCATTGTTTCTTTTTCTAAATCTAATAAATCTTTTTTACTAAACTCTTTAGTATCTAAAAGAACAATTGTATCATAATTTTCAGAAACCTTGCTTTCATTAAAAAAGTCAATTTGACCCTCTATTAAGTTTTTCTTTTCTGAAGATATACTCTGTAAAATTTTCTCGTAATTCTCTAACATAGTTAACCTGTTATGGTTAAAACAATCTAGAGACCCACTTTTTATTAAGTTTTCTAAAGCTCTTTTATTTAAATCTTTACCACTTAATCTTTTACAAAAATCATAGAAAGAGTTAAATAAGCCATTTGACTCTCTTTCTTTTATAATTTCTTCAACTAAATGTCTACCTACATTCTTTATTGCTTTTAAACTGAAAAATATTTTATCTTCATCTACAGTAAAGTCTAAAAAACATTTATTAACATTTGGAGGATATACCGTAATTTCAATCTTTTTGCATTCATTTATATATTCTGTTACCTTTGTAGTATTATCCATAACACTACTTAAAATAGATGCCATAAATTCTTTAGGATAATTGCATTTTAAATACGCCGTCTGATAAGATAAAAGTGCATAAGCTGCTGCATGTGATTTATTAAACGCATAAGACGCAAAAGATGACATTTCATCAAAAATACTTTTTGCAACTTCTTCACTAATGCCGTTTTTAATACAACCATTACAATTTTCACCACCGTAAATAAAATGCTGTTTTTCTTTTTCCATAACATCTGCTTTTTTCTTTGACATAGCTCTTCTAACTAAATCTGCCTGTCCATATGAAAACCCTGCTAATTTACGACATATTTCCATAACTTGCTCTTGGTAAACAATACAACCATAAGTAACATCTAAAATACTTTCTAGACTTTTGTGTTTATATGATACTAATGACTTGTTATGTCTGTTTTCAATAAACTTAGGGATAGACCGCATAGGCCCTGGTCTATATAAAGATATAACAGCTATTAAATCTTCTAAACTATCAGGCTTTAAGCCCATAAGAACATTTTTTATACCACTAGACTCAAACTGAAAAACACCAGATGCTTGACCCTTTGATAACATTTTAAATGTTTCATTATCTTTCAAGTCAATACTTTCTATTGAAAATTTATTATTTATTTTTTTTATATGTTTTTCACATTTATCAATAACTGTCAAAGTTCTAAGGCCTAAAAAATCCATCTTTAAAAGTCCTAGTTCTTCCAATGTTGTCATTGTATATTGAGTTACAATTTGTTCGTCATTTTTTTGTAAAGGTACATAGTGAAAAACAGGGTCTTTTGTTATAACAACACCAGCCGCATGAGTAGATGCATGTCTCGCCATACCCTCTACCTTTTTTGCCATGTCAACAAGTTTTTTTATTTCATCAGTTGAGTTGTAAAGAGATAAAAAGTCATTGTTTTTTAAAGAATCTTCTATAGTAATATTCAACTCATTTGGTACTGCCTTAGCAACCTTATCAGCTACACTATAAGGTACTGCCATAGCTCTTGCAACATCTCTAATCGCGGCTTTTGCTGCCATTGTACCAAATGTAATTATTTGGGCAACATGGTCACTACCATATTTTTTTATAACATAGTCTATAACCTCTTGTCGTCTTTCATAACAAAAGTCAATATCAAAATCAGGCATACTCACTCTTTCAGGGTTTAAAAACCTCTCGAATAAAAGGTTGTACTTTATAGGGTCTATACCTGTTATCCCTATACAATAAGCAGCTATACTACCAGCCCCTGAGCCTCTACCTGGACCTACTGATATGCCATTTTCTTTTGCAAAATTTATAAAGTCTTGTACTATTAAAAAATAGTCTATATATCCCATGCTTTTTATAATGTTTATTTCAAAATCCATTCTGTCTTTTATTTCTTTACTATAATTTTCTCCATAGTATTTTTTAAAACCGTCATAACATTTTTCTATAAAATAATCTTCATTATTAATATTATTTGGGGCAATAAAAGTTGGAAGTTTTGTCTCTCCAAATTCAAAATCCAAGTTACATTGCTGTGCAATCTTAACAGTGTTCGATATCGCATCATCATAGTCTTTAAATAGCTCATACATTTCATCATAATCTTTTAAATAAAACTCTTCTGTTTTAAACTCAAGTTTTTCATCATCAAAAATTGTTTTATTCGTTTGAATACAAATTAAAATTTGTTGCATTTTACTATCTTCTTTTAAAATGTAATGTGTATCGTTAGAGGCAACCAACGGGATATTTGTTTCTTTTGATAATTGTTTAAAAAACGGTAAAATTTCTATTTGCTCTTTTATATTATGGTTTTGAATCTCTATATAAAAGTTACCCTCTCCAAAAATTTCGTTATACTGTAAAGCTGTGTCTTTAGCTTCAGTATATTTATTATCCATTAAAAGGCGAGGTATTTTTCCAGCTAAACAAGCTGATAAAGCAATTAAACCTTCACTATTTTCTCGTAATAGCTCTATATCTATCCTTGGTTTATTGTAAAAACCATCTATAAAAGACTTAGAAACCATTTTAATAAGGTTTTTATACCCAATTTCATTTTTACAAAGTAAAACCAAATGATTAGTTATATTATCAATTTTATATACTCTATCTTTTAACGTTCTCGGCGCTATATAAACTTCGCAACCAATTATAGGTTTAACCCCTTGTTTTTTTGCTTCTTTGTAAAAGTCAATAACACCAAACATAGTACCGTGATCAGTTATAGCAACTGCCTCTTGCCCTATCTCTTTAACTTTCTTTATCAACTCTTTTAACTTACATCCACCGTCTAGTAAACTATACTCTGTATGTAAGTGTAAATGCACAAATTTCCCACTCATAAGTCATCCTCATCTTTTATTGTAGCTGCCATTCTAGATAGCTTTTTCAATCTATTATTTAAAGCTGATCTTCCAATAGGCTTACTTAAACACTTGTCCATTTCTGATAATGTCATTTCTGGGTTTTGAAACCTTAACAGAGCCATTTCAATTAAATCATCTGGTATGTAATCCCAACCTTTTGTTTCAACTATATATTTTATATCATTAATTTGTTTTCTCGATGCTTCTATTGTTTTTGATATATTTGCTGTTTCAAAATTAATTAACCTATTTACGTTATTTCTTATTCCTTTATATATTTTCATATTCATAATTTTCAAACTTGAGTTAGTCGCAGACATAAATGTTAAAAAATCTTCAGTTAAAGTGCTTTCATAAGTATATAATAAAAAGTCTCTTTTTCTTTTGAAAAATTTAAAATTAAAGTTAAAATCTACAAGTAAACTTTTGAAATAATCTAGTTTATCTTCACTTTTAAAACTAATTTCACATTTATAGCCTTTTTTCGGCTCTTGTATATATCCATTAATTAAAAAATATCCAACTATAAAATGTTTGTAGCAATTTTCACATTTAAAGTCATTTATATTTAAACTATCTTTATAAATTACATTTTTTTCGTATATATATTTTTCATCTGATACTTTCTTTTGATAATATATTTGGTTGATACCAAAAGTTTTATTTGAAAAATTTTCAAATTCATTTTTTAAAAAATCATATCTAAAATTAATTTCTATGTATTGAGAATCTGAAACAACGTTGTAAAATAAGCCGTATATTAAATTTTTATTACAACAATTTCTAAAAGAAAAATTGTTTTTTATTAACTCTTTCACAACAATTTCATTAAAACTCATTTTACACCTTTTCTATATCTCTATGTAATTTTTTTATTTTATATTTTTCATCTTTCAAATAATTATAAAGCTCTTCTACCATAGAGACTGACCTATGTTTTCCGCCAGTACAGCCAATTGCAATTTCAAGTTGTGATTTACCTTCTTTTTTGTAAAGTGGCAGTAAAAACGATGTTAAGTCTTTAAGCTTTTCTCTTAGTTCTATGGACTCACTAAAAGAAAACACATAATCTCTAACTTCTTGGTCTAGTCCTGTTTTTTTCTTTATACTATCTACATAAAAAGGGTTAGGTAAACACCTTACATCTAAAACTATATCTGCTGTTTTAGCAATACCGTACTTAAATCCAAATGATGATATATGTACATTTAGTGTATCATTCTTATTATCTAATATAATATCATTGATATATTCTTTCAATTGCTTTTTAGTATAGTTACTTGTATCTATTACAGTGTTTGCCTTTTCTCTTGCAAAAGACAATAATTTTCTCTCTATATTAAATAAATTTTCAACATTATCTGCGTATATATTGTAAAGCGGGTGTTTTCTTCTTGTTTCTTTATATCTTTTATATAATATATCGTTTCTTGCATCTAAAAATATTAATTTAAATTCTATATTATTTTTTTCAAAATAACTTATTGTATGTGGTAAATTTTTCAATAAATCTCCACCTCTAGTATCAACTCCAAAAGCAAACTTATCTGCCATAGAATTTGAGTTATCTGTTATATCTATAAAAGATAAAATTAAAGAATGTGGTATATTATCAATGCAGTAAAAATCTATATCTTCAAGTGCATCCATAACTGTAGATTTACCTGCACCTGAAAGACCTGTAACTATATATATTTTTTTCATAAAAATACTCCTATTTTATAATTTGAACTTCACATTCTAAAAAATAACCCGTCTTTTCAAAAACATCTTTTTTTATATGGTTTATAAGATTTAAAACATCTTCAGATGTTGCACCATCATCATTTATTACAAAACCACTATGCTTTTCGCTTACCATAGCTCCACCTATTTTAAAACCTTTAAGTCCACATTGCTCAATTAAATATGATGCATAGTTACCCTGAGGTCTTTTAAATGTACTACCTGCTGAAGGCTTAAAGTAAGGTTGTTTACTAACCCTCTTTTCTAATAACTCATCCATTTTTTGTTTTATATTATTTGCACTATCTTCTTTTAACCTCAATGTCGCTGATAAAATACATAAGTTTTTATTACTAAAAAAACTATGTCTATATTCAAAATCTAAATCATCAACATTTTTAGTTGTAATTTCACCTGTTGCTTCAATATATGTTACATCTTTAATAATATCTTTAAACTCTCCACCATAAGCACCAGCATTCATATAAACAGCTCCACCTAAGGTTCCAGGTATCCCAAATGCAAACTCTAGTCCAGATAAATTGTTTTTTAAAGCTATTGTACAAAGTTTTGCTATAGTTACACCAGCATCACAAATTACATCGTTTTTATCTACGTAAACATTACTATATTTACTAGAAAGCTTTATAACAACACCGTCATACCCTTCGTCTAAAAATAATACATTTGCTCCTTTTCCTAAAATAAAAAACTTTAAAGATTTAGAAACAACTATTTTAAATGTATCTATTATAGCTTTTTTATTTTTTGGTATAACCATCAAACTGCATTTACCACCTATTTGAAAGTTACTGTGCTTTTTCAATAATTCGTTTTTTAAAATTTCTGCATCTACATCTTTAAAATAACTATATAAATTTGTCATATAAACCCCTAAAAACTTTGTTTCTCTAGCAAAGCTGCACCTATAATACCTGCATCATTTTTAAGCCTAGATATAATAATTTTACACCTTTTATTTAAGTGTTTTGAATATTCATAGTTGTCTAAATAATGGCTAATATTATCCAAAATCACATTACCAAAATTAGATATCCCACCACCAATAGCTATAGTGTCTGGGTTTAAAATATTAACTAAATTAACTAACCCTAACCCTAAATATCTTGTATACTCATTTATAATTAAAATAGCCAAATCGTCATTATTGTTGTAAGCATCTAAAATTTTCTCACCATTTAAATTGTCTAAACTGTCTTTAGTTAAACAGCCTAAACTATTGTCATCACAACTTAAAATATTCTCTTTAGCTAAATTAACTAACGCAGTAGCAGATGCGTATTGTTCAAAACATCCATAATTACCACAACTACACTTTTTGCCATTTATATTAATACTCATATGCCCAATTTCTAAAGCAGCACCATTAATGCCATTGTAAACTTTATTGTTAACAATAAAGCCACCGCCTACCCCAGTACCTAAAGTAACCATTAATAAACTATTTATATTATGACTATAAGATATATATTCACCATACGCTGCTGCATTAGCATCATTTTCTATATATATGTTATTATACCCCAATTTTTCTGACAAAAAATTTTTGAATTTAAAATCAATAATATTAAATGTACTATAAAACTCTATTACGCCATCTACACTATTAATACAACCTGGCAAACCTACCCCAATACTTTTTATTTGATTTAAGGTAATATTATTTTTATATAAAATTTTATTAACTAAAACCACAATATCATTAACTATATATTCTATTTTTTTCGTTTTATTTGTTTCAATACTTATTTTATCTTTTATTTTTTTATTTTTAACTAAGCCAACAACAACATTTGTTCCGCCTACATCAACACCTATATAATAACTCATACAAAACCTACAATACTATATTTTTCTTTTCTTTTATGTGATTTTTCAATAAATCAATATCTGAATTAACGATTAATTCTTCAGGGAAATCAATGCTTTTTAACATATTAATTGCATTGTCAAAATTGCCTAAATTGTAAATTGAATGTGCGTCAGAATTAACTACAATTTTACACCCTAAGTTTTTACAAATTTTTGCTATGCTTATACAATTATCTATAGACTTTTGTCTTATGTTAAATGTATTTGAGTTAATTTCTACTAATTTATTGTTGAATTTCAACTCTTTTATTACATACTCATAGTCAAAAGAGAAATCAGGAGTTCCGCTATGTCCTATTATATCTACATATGGGTTTTTTGCTACATTTAACATTGTTTTTGTAATTATATCTTTATTTCTACCCTCTATTACAGGATTATGAAAAGAAGCTATTACTATATGCAATTTTTTTAAAAGACTTTCTTCTAAATCAATATTACCATCATAGTCTACAATGTTACTTTCAATACCTTTTAAAACCAATAAATCGTCCATATATGTTGGTATTTCCGCAAGATTAGAGAAATGCCATTTATGTGGTGCATCACCAATCGCAGGTCCATGGTCCGTTAAAGCAAATGCCTTAAGTCCAATTTTTTTAGCCTGATCTATAAGTTCATTAACTGTGCTATATGCATGATCTGACGCTATTGTGTGGCAATGTAAATCTGCAATAATTTTCAAATTAATACTCCATTCCTAAACTTTTCAATAAATCCTGAGCGGGATTATATCCAATTTTTTTCTGTCTCATGTTTTTAACTGCTATTTCAATTATATTTGCAATATTTCTACCAGATTTTAAAGGTATTGTTAAAATAGGTATTTTAACATCTAATATTTCTGTACATTTGTCTTCTAAACCCATACGTTCATATTGAGTTTTTAAGTCCCAATTTTCAAGATGAACAACAATTGTAACTTCTTCTTCAGCTTTTACAGACCCTGCTCCAAAAAGTTTTGTTACATTTAAAATACCAATACCCCTTAATTCTATAAAATTTCTTATATTTTCAGGTGACGACCCAATTAAAACATTTTTTGATACACGCTTTATTTGTACAGCATCATCAGCTACTAAACTATGACCTCTATGTAC
>JBOFNA010000057.1:0-8803 GCA_051658665.1 Oscillospiraceae bacterium | reverse complement strand
AATAGCGATTTTTTCAGCTTTTGTTGTTTTAGTTATTATTAGCCTTACTTTATTGTTAATTATAGGTGGTGGTTAGGTGATAGAAAATATAAAAAATATTGCATTATCATTATGTGCGCTAACAATCGTTATAAGTTTTATTAATATAATTTCTCCAGATGGAAAATTTAAAAATATTATAAAAATATTTTTAAACCTATTTTTTTTGCTATCTATTTTACATCCCATATTAAATTTAACATCTAACTTTAATATGGATAGTTATAAAAGTTATGAAAATGTTATGGATGAAACACAAAAAAAAGCAGATGAAGTAATTATGAAGGCCATCGATTCACAAATTGAAATGGTTTTAAAAAAAGAAATATTAAACTTACTTAAAAAATCAAATATTAATCCAGATAAAATCGAAATGAGTTTTGACTATAGCGATAATAATGTATATATAGATGAAGTTAAAATTTATTTAGATGATGACAATGTAAGTTCGGATAATGTAATAAAAATAGTTAAATCAATTATAGATACATATATAAAAGTAGTTTATATTTAAGGAGTTTTTTATGGGTAAAGAGATTTTTTTAAAGTATAAAAGCAAGTTTTTAGAAAGTGACAAAAATATAAAAGTAATTGTAATATCTGGGTTTTTAGCTATTATATTACTTTTTGCATCTCAATTTACTAAAAAAGATGAAACTAATATTGACATTAAAAATGTACATACTGAAAATTCGTTGGAATATATAGAATATATGGAGAATAAAATTCATAAAATGGTATCAAGTATAAATGGTGTTGGTAATTTAAGTGTTATGGTAACTTTAGAGTCAAGTGAAGAGTATATTTACGCACAAGAAGAAAAAAAGAACTCAGACTTAATTACCAGTAATAATAATGGGGACTTTAAAAATCAACAAAAAGACACATACGAAGAAAGAATTATAGTTATAGATAAAAATGGAAATAAAAATGCTCTAATTAAAAAAAAGTTAGAGCCGCAAGTAAAAGGGGTGGTAATTGTATGCGATGGAATTAATGATTCAAATGTTAAGTCTAACATTTATGAGGCAGTGAAAACTGCTTTTGATATATCGTTATCAAGAGTTTCTGTAATTGAAGGTAAAAATTAACTATTTATTTTAAAATTTGGAGGATAATTATGAAAATGATTTTTGGGAAAAGACAATTTGCTTTAGCTACATTAGTTTTTATTTTAGGAGGTGCAATTTATTTAAATTGGAATTTTGCGCAGTCAGGTAACGACTTTACATCTGTAGATAATAACAATAATAAAGAAAACTACGGGGATAGCCAACTTGTAAATGGTGAAGTTAAATCCGAAAATAAAGACTCTAAATATTTTTCAGAAACAAAATTAGAGAGAGATAAAAAAAGAGATGAAAGTGTTGAAACTATACAAACATCTTTAAATAATAAAAATTTATCATCTGATGAAAAATCAAAGTTGACAGAAGACTTATCTAATATTGTAAATAAAAAAGAAGTAGAGACAAAAATAGAAAGTTTAATAAAAGCCAAAGGGTTTAATCAATGTGTGGTTTTTGTTGACCAAGATAAGGCGAATGTAGTGGTTCAATCTGAAGGATTAACAGGAGAACAAGCAGCACAAATTAAAGATATTATTTTAAGAGAAAGTAAGGTTAAAGCCGAAAATATAAGAATTGTAGAAGTAAAATAAACTGTTGTTTATTTTCCCTAATATGTTATAATAATATAAATATCATAGGGAGGTTTAATATGAATAATTATAATATAAAAGAAGGAAAACTGAAAATATCAGAAAATGTAATTGAAACTATTGCTAAACTTGCTACACTAGAGGTGGATGGGGTTGACTCATTAGCTAATATTAATCAGGGAATTAAGGGATTTATAACTAAAAAATATTTAGAAAAACCTATAAATATAGAAATGATAGACGGTGTTGCAAATATAACAGTTAGCATAAATGTGAAACAAGGCATATCAATACCAGAGTTGTCTTATAAAGTGCAGCAGACAGTTAAAGACTCTATTCAAAATATGACATCTATAACTGTTTCTAAAGTAAATATTTTTATAGCTGGCGTTTCAGATCAGAAAAATAGTTCCACTATATAAAAAATTAATAAACCCTCTTTTGTGTTGGGGGTTTATTAATTTATTTATACGTTTTAAGAGGTAAAAAATGAAAAGAAGTTTATCGCGACAAAATGCTTTTATAATTTGTTTTGAAATTAACTTTAATAACGAAGATGTTGATTTTTTAATAGATTATGCAAAAGAGCATTTGGATATGGAATTTGACAAATTCTCTTTATCTTTAATTAAAATATCAATTAGCAATAAAGAAGAAATTAGTCGAATTATAGAAAAAAATTTAAAAAACTGGCGTCTTAATAGAATACCTAAAACAGCTTTAACTATGTTAACTCTTGCTATAACGGAAATTTTGTATTTTAATAAAATCCCATATAAAGTTACTGCAAATGAGTATATTGAATTAGCTAAAAGTTTTGTATATGAAGAAGAAGTTTCTTTTATTAACGGTGTTATTGGATCAGTTTTAAAGGATAGATAATGTATTATTTAGGGATAGATACAAGTCAATATACAACCTCAGTTGCTTTAATAGATAGCTTTAATAGGGTTATATATAATGAGAGGGTTACTTTAAGGCCTAAAAATGGAAACTCAGTTATAAGGCAAAATGAGTCAGTTTTTTTACATACTAAAAATTTACATGTTTTGATTGATAAAATTTTTGATGAAATAGATTCATCGAAAATTGTTTCTATTGGTGTTTCGGATAGACCTAAAGAAGATCAAGACTCGTATATGCCGTGCTTTTTAGCAGGACTAAATGTAGCTAATGTAATAGGTAAGGCTCTTAAAATAGATGTTTATTGTTTTGATAATCAAAAAGGAAATATTGCATCTAGTTTACTTAATTTAAAAAGCGATCTATTTAATAAAAGTTTTATTTCAATACATTTGTCGAAAAATTCAACAGAAATTTGTGAAGCTATACCAGATACAGAAAATATTTTCAAAGTAAACCTTTTAGGGAAAACTCTTGATATTGGAGCTGGACAAGTTATTGATACTGTTGGAAATTTTTTAAATATATATAAGCCAACTGGACATGGTGTAGATTTTTTAGCAAATAAAAGTAATAAAACATTTTTTTTAAGTGTCAAAAATAAAAAAAACTTTTATTTAAATGGTATTATAAATAGCTGTAAACAAAAAATTTCAAATAATGAAATTAGAGAAGATATTTGCAAATTTTGTTTAATATATATAATAAAAACATTGGACAATTCACTTTTTGAAATAATAAAAGAAAACAATTTATTTGATAAAAAGCTTATTTTCTCTGGTGGGGTTTCTTGTAATAGTTTTATACGACAATATTTTGGCATGAAATATAACTGCCATTTTACAGATATTGAGCTATCTTCAGATAATGGTACTGGGGTTGCGTTATTAGCAAAGTTAAGAGGTTTGAAATGAACAACACTTTAACGGTTACACAAATTAACCAATATATTAAGTCAATTATTGAACAAGACAAAAATCTTGATAATATTTTAATGGTAGGCGAAATATCTAATTTTACCAACCATTACAGTAGTGGTCATTTTTATTTTACATTAAAAGATGAAAAATCATCAATTAAAGCTGTTATGTTTAAAAGTTACGCGTCTAATGTTGACTTTACACCTAAAAATGGAATGAAAGTATTAGTTAGAGGTAAAATCAATGTTTATGTAAATAACGGTAATTATCAAATTTTATGTACTGAAATTGTTCCTCATGGTTTGGGTAGTCAAGATATTGCATTTAACGAAATTAAAAACAAGTTGGAAGAAAAAGGTTATTTTGATTTAAAAAATAAAAAAGAAATCAATCAAAATCCAGATGTAATAGGGGTTATAACATCTAAAGATGCAGCCGCTTTACAAGATGTTTTAAGTGTTATTGGAAGAAGAAACCCTTTTTCTAAAGTAATCATTATTCCAGCTATTATGCAAGGCTCATTATCTTCGACTAGTGTAATAGATGCGATTGATTTAGCTGAAAAGAATAGTGAAATAGATGTTATTTTAATAGCAAGAGGTGGCGGATCAAAAGAAGATTTATGGTCTTTTAATAGTGAAAAATTAGCTGAAAGGGTTTTTATTTGTGAAAAGCCAGTTATATCAGCGATTGGACATGAAGTTGATGTTACAATTTTAGATTTTGTGGCTGATATAAGAGCAGCGACGCCATCAGTGGCTGCAGAGCTTTTAGTTAGCGATATTAGATCAATTAATTTTCATAATTATTATAATGAATTAAAAATAATATTTTATAATAACTTAAACTATTTTGATAATAAATTGAAACAAATTGAAGATAAAAATATAGTTAAAAAATTTAACGATTATTTAGCTAGTTTAGAATATAAATTAAACTCACTTAAAACAGAGATAGATTATAATTTAAATAATAGTTTAAATTATAAAGAAAATAAATTTAACAATTTAGTGAAAGTTTTTGATGCAATTAACGTAATGTCTATACTTGATAGAGGCTATTGTATAATAAAAAAAGATAATGAAAGCATAAAAAGTATAAGCAATGTTAAAAAAGGCGATGAAATAACATTATTAATTAGTGATGGTAAAATAATATCAACAATTACAGATATAAAAAAAGAGGTATTTTAAATGGCGACTAAAAAAAACTTTGAAAAATCTATAGGTGAAATAAATGAAATAATAACTAAATTTGAAGATAATGAAATACCTCTAGATGAATCTATAAAGCTTTATAAAAAGGCGATAACACTTATTTCAGATTGTAAAAAACAATTAGATAATGCAAAACTTGAAGTTGAAACATTAATACAAGGTGATATAGTTAATGAGTGATTTTACAATTTTAAATGAAGGTTATAAAAGTAAAATAAAAACATACATAAAAGAGCACTTTGAAAAATTAGACTATCCACAACAAAAAGTGGTAGATGCTATGAAATACAGTCTTTTAAGTGGTGGAAAAAGGACAAGAGGAGTATTAATATTAGGGTTTTGTGATATGTTTAATATTTGTATTGAAGATGCTGTACCTATAGCTTGTGCAATTGAAATGCTTCATTGCTACTCTCTTATACACGATGACTTACCTTGTATTGATGATGATGATATTAGAAGAGGTCAAGCGTCTTGTCATAAAAAGCATGGAGAAGACATTGCATTATTAGCTGGTGATGCATTATTGATAGAATGTTTTAGTATAATATCTAACAGTAATTTAGATAATAATATAAAAATAGATATAATTAAGGTTTTAAGTAAAGCAGTTGGATACAAAGGAATGATATCAGGACAAGTTATGGATATATCTTTTGAAGGTAAAAATATATCATTAGAACAACTTCAAGAAATGCATAGAAATAAAACTGGTAAATTAATTGAAGCTAGTTGTATTATAGGTGCAATTATATCTAAACAGGATGTGAAGATAGCTAAAGAATATGGCGATAACATAGGGCTAGCATTTCAAATAGTTGACGATATTTTAGATGTTATTGGTGATCAAGATATTTTAGGCAAACCAATAAATAGCGATTTAGAAAAGAATAAAAACACATATGTTAAACTTTTAGGTGTTGATAAGTCTATGGATATAGTTAAAAACTTATCTTTAAAGTCTAAAAAACTTTTAATAAATAATTATCAAAATGTTGATTTTTTATGTGATATGATAGAGTATCTAATATTAAGAAAGGTTTAAGGGGTATATTAATTAAAATGAATGAAATAATAACAGACTTATTATCTAATTATGTTTTAGTTGTATCTTTTATTGCTTGGTTTTCAGCACAGGTAACAAAGATAATTTTAGATACAATGATAAATAAAAGGTTCTCATCCGAGCGTATTATAGGGTCAGGAGGAATGCCAAGCGCACACTCAGCTTTAGTTTGCTCTATGACAATAACAGTTTTAAGACTTTACGGACTTAGGTCACCTTTTTTTGCAGTTGCATTTACTTTAGCATGTATTGTAATGTATGATGCAATGGGCGTTAGACGAGCAAGTGGAGAGCAAGCAAAAGTTATAAATAAATTAATAGTAAATTTAATGGACGATTTAAATCCAAAAGCTGTCGAAAACCATTATATTTTTCATGAAAAGTTAAAAGAACTAATAGGACACACTCCTTTAGAGGTTTTAGGTGGAATGACAATGGGTATATCAATATCATTATTAATACCTGTTTTTTAAGAGGTGAAATATGTATAAGGTACTAAATTTAATTAATAATAAAAATATTTTAAAAAATCTACCTTATGAAGATATTAATCTTTTATGTGGTGAAATAAGACATTTTCTAATAAATAATATATCTAAAACTGGAGGTCACTTATCATCCAACTTAGGAACAGTGGAGATGACTGTAGCCTTACATAAGGAGTTTAATACTCCTTATGATAATATTGTTTGGGATGTTGGACATCAAAGTTATACTCATAAAATTTTAACGGGCAGAAAAGATGGGTTTAAAACTTTAAGACAACAAGATGGAATGTCTGGTTTTACAAAAAGGTCCGAAAGTGTACATGATAGCTTTATTTCAGGTCATAGTGGCATATCTATATCTGTAGCTTGTGGGATAAATAAGGCTAAACAGATATTAAATGATAACAGTTATACTATTGCAGTTATTGGTGATGGTGCATTTACAAGCGGTATTGCCTATGAGGGTATTAATAATATAACATCTAAAGATAAAAATTTAATTATAATTTTAAATGACAATGAAATGTCTATTTCGAAAAACACAGGGTTAATGTCAAGTTATTTAGATAAAATAAGAAATAGTGAAGGTTATTTTTTCACTAAAACAAAAATAGAAAATTTAACTAAAAGAACGCCTGTTATAGGTGTTAGGTTAACTAAGTTTTTGTCTAAATCTAAAAAAGCTTTTAAAACTTTTATATATGAAAGAAATTTTTTTGAAGAGTTAGGTTTTAAATTTATAGGTCCAATTGACGGACATAATATTAAAGATTTATCTAATGCATTTAATATAGCTAAAAAGGTTAAAGAGCCAGTCTTTATACATGTAATTACTAAAAAAGGTAAAGGCTATGAACATGCTGAAGATAACCCTTCTTTTTATCACGGTATATCAAAGTTTGATGTAAAAAAAGGTGTAGATCAATTTAATGTTAAGAAACCTAAGACATTTTCAGATATCTTTGGTGAAACTATGGTTCAGATAGCAGGTGAAGATAATAAAGTAGTTGCTATTACAGCTGCTATGGAAACAGGAACAGGGCTTAAAGACTTTAAATATAAATATAAAGATAGGTTTTTTGATGTTACAATTGCAGAGCAACACGCTGTTTCTTTTTGTGGTGGATTAGCAACAAAAGGTATTAAGCCAGTTTTTGTTGTTTACTCTACATTTATACAAAGAGCATTTGACCAAGTTATACATGATATTAGCATGCAAAACCTACCTGTTTTATTTTGTATAGATAGGGCTGGTTTTGTTGGAGATGATGGTGAAACACATCAGGGTTTTTTTGATATACCATTGTTTAGCTCTTTAGATAATCTTACTATATATTGTCCAAGTAATTATAATGAGCTAAGAGGTATGTTAAATGAGGCCACAAAAAATTTAAAGTATCCTACGGTTATAAGATACCCAAAGGGTATTGAAAACATTTCTATAGAAGGTTTTAAATACACAGGTAAAGATTTTGACTATATTAGAGAAGAAAGTAAAACTTTGATAGTAACTTACGGAAGAGTTTTTGGCGAAGTCTATGGTGCTAAAAGTTTACTTAAGCAAAATAATATAGATATAGATATTTTAAAACTTAATAAAATATCTCATTTGAGCGATGAAATTATAAATATTATTGATAATTATAGAAATATATATGTTTTTGAAGAATGCATAAAAACAGGTGGGATAGGTCAACAATTATCATCTTTGTGTAATAAAAAAATTAACATATATGCTATTTCTAAATCTTTGGTAAAACAATGTAATATTGAAAGTGCGTTTAAACAATTTAATTTAGATAGTGATTCTATATATAGCATTATAAAAGAGGTAAATCAAAATGAAAACTAGAATAGACACTTATTTATTAGAAAATTTTGGTTTTGAAAGCAGAGAAAAAGCTAAGGCTTATATAATGTCTGGTATGGTTTATATAAACGGAGAAAAATCTATAAAATCAGGTGATTTAGTTAAAAGTGGTGATGTAGTAGAGTGTAAGGGTAAAAAAAACCCGTATGTAAGTAGGGGTGGGTTAAAACTTGAAAAAGCAATAAAAGAGTTTGAAATTAATTTAACTGATAAGATTTGTATGGATATTGGTGCATCGACAGGTGGATTTACTCATTGCATGTTATTAAATGGAAGTAAAAAAGTTTATTCTATAGATGTAGGGTACGGACAACTTGCATGGTCATTGAGAACAGATGGTCGAGTTATTAATCTAGAACGTACAAATTTTAGAATTATTGAAGAAAATTTAATAGCAGAAAAAATTGATTTTTCATCAGTTGATGTATCATTTATTTCACTAAGGCTAATTTTACCTAACGTTCATAAATTTTTAAAAGACAATGGTACGTGTGTTTGTTTGATTAAGCCACAATTTGAAGCTGGAAGAGAAAAGGTTGGTAAAAAAGGGGTAGTTAAAGAAATTGAAACACATATCGAAGTTTGTGAATTAATTTATGATTTTTGTTTAGAAATTGGGTTTAAGGTAACTGGGTTTAAT
>JBOFNA010000056.1:0-9086 GCA_051658665.1 Oscillospiraceae bacterium | reverse complement strand
TTAACTCTCTATATGTTATGCTCTCATCTTTATGCTCTACTGCTATGTTATCTGGGTGTTTTTTAACTGTATCTTCAAATATCTCTACCAATGTTCTGTTATTGTTGTATTCTTTGAAAGTTTCGTTAAACCCTTCTATTGCTTTTTCGCTTTCGCTATCGCATATTTCAACTGAGCTTATTTCTGCATTTTCATCTGAAACAATTTTTGTAATTACATTGTAAAGTCTTTTTGCAAGTAGGTTAATCTCGATTTCCTTATAGATTCCACTATCATACTGTAACTTTATATCTATCATTTCTGAGGACGAAATATTTACAGTTATAGGGAACGTAGTTTTTTCAGTTGCTGTCTTTACTTCAATGTTAAAATCATTAAAGTTATCAGTAACGTCTTTTTGTACAAAATAATTTTCAAAGACAAATAATATATTAAATAAATTGTTTTTCAGTATTGTCTTCTCTTGTATTTCTTTTAAAGATGTAAAATGATATTTTGACCCTTCAATAAACTGATTTTGTGTGCTCAGTAAAAGATCTTTTACTGTCATTTTCTTTTCAGATGTAATTCTTGTTGGAATTGTATTTATAAACAATCCAACGGCAGTGTCAATATTTCTAACATCGGCATTTCTTCCTGATACAACCTTTCCAAAAACAACATCGTCTGTATTCTGATACTTTTGTACTAATATTCCTAACGCAACCTCAAAGAATGTGCTTTCAGTTATATTAATTTTTTTGCATAAATTAATAATATCATCTTTAATATCACCTTTGATTTGTATCTTAACCTCAGGATTAATAATATCATTACTTTCACCTAATAAGCCATATTCCATAGGTTGTATTTCTGATAAAGTGTCATATTCAGATAATAAATTTTCCCAATATAAGGTTGATGTTTTGTGGTCTTGTTTATAGTACCACTCTATATACTCTTTATATTTTAAAGTGTTAGCTATCTCAATCATATCAATTATTTTATCTTTTTGACCATCATTTATTGATCTATAGTTTAAAATAAAATCTTTGAATAAAATTGATGTACACCATCCATCAATAATTATGTGATGCATTGACCATATAAAGCTTGCTTCATTATCTGATTTTTTAATTAAAATCCCACGCATTAGACTGTCTTTTTCAAAGTTAAATCCTGATAATATATCATTATTTTTTATATCTTCTATGAATTCATCTTTATTTGATAAATCTGAAATATCCAAATATTTAAAATCTAATTTTCTTTCTTTTGGTATTATTATGAAGTTATCTCCAGAATTTTTAATCGTTATTATTTTAGCTTTTAATATATTATATTTTAAAGCTAAAATATTAAAAGCATTTTCTATATTTTCTATGTTTATTTTACCATTTAACGAAAATTCAAATTGTAAAAAGTTGTTTCCATTAGTATTATCGATTGTATTATAGTATATCATTCCCTGTTGAATAACTGTTAATGGATATATTTCTTCAATTTCATTTACCTCTTTACCGATATATTCAATATCTGATTGTTTTAATCCATGAGAATTAAAGTCAGAAGCTGTTTTAATATCCGACGGTTTTTTAGAATACTCTTTAATTTCTTCTAATGCCAAATTAATGCTATAAATAAACTGATTAATTTCACTTTCACTATAAACTCTTGAATCGTAAGCCATTTCTATATTAAGGTTTCCATTAAAAACAGATGCGTTAATAATTATTTTATGCTCGTATTCATTGTTTGTATCTATATTATGTCCCTTTGGCATATTAGAAGGTTTAAATTCTATATTGGATTTTTCTCTATAAACTTCTCCTAAATAGTTAAAGCATATATCAACATTTTCATTTAAATATTCTTTCCCTTCTAAATATTTAATAATTCCAAAGCCAATTCCATTATTAGGGACACTATTTATTGCTTCTTTTGCGTTGATGATAGTTTTTTCAATATTATCGTACGCTTTTAAAACTATTGGATATATACTAGTAAACCAACCTATCGTTCTATCTATATAAATTAAATCTGAAAAACTTTCTCTTCCATGTCCTTCAATATCAATGGCAACTTCATCTTGCTTTGCCCAAGTTTTGTATCCTTTAGAAACAGCTGCAAGTAATAATTGATTTGCCTTTGCATTTATAATTTTGTTAGATAATAAAAATTCAACATCTGAAACCGCTAAGTTAGCTGTTTTATATCCTTCTTCATTATTGTTAAATTTAATGATATCTAGCTTATTGGTTTTTTTGCAAATCTCATCCCAATAATCTAATTCTCTTAAAACTATAGATTTATTATCAATTAAATAATTACTCCAATCAAGATATGATGCTGTTTTTTTACCAAGCTCTAAACTTTCATTTTTCTTTATTTGTCCTATAAGTTTTTCGATATCTTCAGAAATAATTTGCCAAGAAACTCCATCAATAGCTAAGTGGTGTACAACTATAATTACATAGTCCTTGTCATAACAGCTATAAAAAGCAGCTTTTATTAACGGACCATTAGAAATATCAAAAGATTTTTGTAACTCATTGTTGTACGTAAATAAAGTGTCTTCAACACCAACTTTTATATCTGCTATATCATAAGTTATAAATTCTAATTCAGATTGATTAAATAACATCGCCCCGTCTTTATATACCGCTCTTAAAATATCATGATGCGATGTCAACTTTTTTAATATACGATTTACTTCATCAGAAGTTATAAATCCCTTATCAAATTCAAACATAACAGATTGATTGAAATGATTATTATTTACCAATTTTTGATTAAAGAATCTATGCTGTATAGGTGTAAGGTTTGCTTGTCCTAAAATATCTCCTTGTTCATACTTTCTACCACTATACAGTAGTGTGTTTTTAGCAATCATCTTTATATTCATACCTTGTAATAAGTATTTAATATCAATTGCGTAACCTTTTTCTTTTAATTTACTTATAATTCTTATCGCCTTAATAGAATCACCACCTAGTTCTAAAAATTGGTCTAGTGTACTCACTCTATCAATTTCTAATACTTGTGCGAAAGCATCTACTAAAATTTTCTCAACTTCATTTTTGGGAATCACAAATTCATTTTCTGATTTTACATAAATATCTGGCAGCATTTTTTTATCTAACTTGCCATTTCTTGTTACTGGAAAATTTTCAAGTTCCATAATATATTGCGGAATCATATAATGTGGTAATTTTTTTACAAGCTCTTCTCTAATAGTATTCACTGATACCTTATTATAATATAAGTAGTACATACAAAGTTTCTTTTGCCCATCAATATTTTTTGCTATGACTACAACATCTTTAATGTCTTTAATTTGTCTTGTAGTACTTTCAATGTCTCCTATTTCAACTCTAAATCCACGAATTTTAACTTGTTCATCTATTCTACCAAGATATTCAATATTTCCATCTTCAAGCCATCTTCCAAGGTCACCTGTTTTGTAAAGTTTTCCTTCTGCAAATGAATTTCTAATAAATTTATCATTTGTTAATTTATTGTTATTTCTATATCCTCTTGCAACCCCTACTCCACCAATATAAATCTCACCTATCATTTGTGTCCCACAAATATTTCCGTCATTTAATATGTATATACTTGTATTATTAATTGGTCTTCCTATAGGAATTTTTTCTTCTTCTTTTGAAACAACATAATAAGTTGCACTAACACTTGCTTCTGTGGGACCATATATATTGATCAAATAGTCTACATTACAAATATTATCTATAACTTTTTTATTAAAGTCAGACCCTGCCGTCATTAAAAGTTTTAAATTTGAAATTTTCATTTGGCTTGCATAAATTGGTGGTATAGTAGCTACTGTGATTTTTTCATTTATATATTTTTCAATAAAGTGTATGTCATTTATATCTTCTACTATATGTAATGTTCCCCCAAGTAACAAAGCTCTATATATTTCCTCAACAGATGCATCAAATGCATAATTTGCAAACTGCAACGAATGATCATCTTCGTTTATGTTAAATCTTTCTTTATAAAAATTAGCAAGATTTGCAATACCGATATGCTCTACCTCAACTCCTTTTGGTACGCCCGTTGTACCAGATGTGTAAATTATATACGCCAAATCATTTGGTGTGTTTATAATTTCAAGGTTAGAAGAATCTTCACCCTCAATATCAATATGATTATCATCGCAAATTAAAATTTTAGCACCAGAGTTTGATAAAATATAATCTATTCTATCTTTTGGCATATCTTTTGATATTGGTAAGTAGCAAGCTCCTGCCTTTAATATTGCAAGCATAGATATTATCATTCTATTGCTTCTTGATAAATGCATTGCCACAACATCTTCTCTGTCAACTCCTAACTTTTTAATCTTTCTTGCAAGTTGATTCGCCATTTTATTAAGCTCATTATAAGTTAGCTTTTCCTCTCCAAAAACAAGTGCTATTTTATCTTTATGTATTTCAACTTGCTTTTCAAATGCCTCATGTATTGTAATAGGTTTATATTCCATTGTCATACTCTGTGAAAAATTACTTAATACAGCTTTCTTCTCGGCTTCTCCTAAAATATTAAGTTCACCAATATTGACATCAATATTTTCAACTATACTTTCAATTGCCTTTATATATCTTTTAAGAAACAGATGTGCAGTTTTAGGTTTGAATAATTCTGTGCTATACTCAAGCTTTAATTTATATTCACCATCTACTTTAAAAGCTGTTATAGAAATATCAAATTTTGATGTATTGGAATCAAAATTCAAAGGCTTAAATGATGTTCCTTCAACATCAAGTATTACATCTTCATTATTTTGCAGTATAAACATAGCATCAAACAAAGGATTTCTTGATAAATCACGTTCTACTCCACATTTTTCAACAAGCTCTTCATAAGGATATTCTTGGTTTTCATAGGCTTTTATAGTTGTTTCTTTAATTTCACTTATAAACTCTTTTATAGCCTTATCACTATTTAGCTTTCCTCTAATTACAAGAGTATTAACAAACATCCCAATAACATTTTCTAATTGTTGTGATATTCTGCCAGATACTGGAGTACCTATGCATATATCATCTTGTCCACTGTACTTTTTCAAAAGAAGCATAAATGTAGATAAAAGTACCATATAGTCTGTTGCTTTTGTTTTTTGGACTAGAACATTTAACTTCTCTGTGACACCTCTACTTATCACTCCATCAATAACAGCACCTTCTTGACTCTTTACAATTGGTCTTGCGTAATCATACGGCATTTCAAGAACAGGTGTGCTTTCTAGCTCTCCTAGCCAATATTCTTCCTGCTTTGATAAGTCTTTTTTATTTATATATTCACTATAGTCTTTATACTGTAAATCAATTTGCCCAATCGTTTCTCCTCTGTATAGGCGAGAAAACTCAGACATAAATATCCCCATAGACATACCATCTGATATTATATGGTGCATATCTACTAATAAATATTTTTTATCCTTAATTTCACAAATAGAAATACGCACAAGAGGTCCATAATTAATATCAAATGGTCTTATAAATGCTTTTATAATTTCATCAATATTTTTATCTTCAAACTTTTGATATTCTACTTTAAATGATTTAATTTGCTTTATTATTTGTAAATATTCTCCATCTTCATAAGTAAATACTGTTCTAAAAGATTCATGTCTACTAACTATGGTATCAAATGATTTTTGAACTTTTTCAAGACTTATTTCACCATAAACTTCTGCAACGCTTGGCATATTATATGCTGTAGTATCTCTGTTCATCTCAAATATATTATACATTCTTTTCTGAACAGATGACATTTTATACGCTATAGCCTCATCAGCTTTTTCTATTTTTTTATAATCATTATTACTATCTACAAGCTTTGCAATTAACCTTGGAGTAGGATGCTCAAATATGTCTTTAACATCTAACCTTTTGCCTGTTACAGCTTCAATTCTATTTATAGCTTTTGTTGCTCTTAATGAGTGTCCTCCTAAATTGAAGAAGTTATCATCAATCCCAACCTCATTAATACTTAAAACTTCTTTAAATACATCAGAAATATTTTTTTCTATTTCATTTCTAGGCGCAATATACTCGTTTGTTCTTAAAAATACTATTTCAGGAAGTTTGTTTTTATCTACCTTACCATTTTTGTTTGTTTGAATCTTGTCTATCCTTTTAATATATTGAGGTATCATATAATTAGGCAATTTTTTCTTTAAATCATATGATATAGAATTGTTTTCTATGTCATCCCCAACAAAATAAGCGCATAAAGCTTTATCGCCATTTACCTCTTTAGCAATAACAACAACATCTTCTATATATTCTAATGATCGTAGAGCTATTTCAACATCTAAAAGCTCAATTCTAAATCCACGAATTTTTACCTGTTCATCTATACGCCCTAAGTATTCAATATTACCATCTTCTAACCATCTTCCAAGGTCACCAGTCCTATACATTCTACCTTCACCAAATGGGTTTTTTGTAAATTTTTCTAAAGTTAGTTCTTCATTATTTCTATATCCTCTCGCAAGTGAAACACCACAAACACAAATTTCACCAACTATTCCTATTCCGCAATTTTTACCATTATTTAAAATATATATTTGTGAATTTGTCTGCGGCTTTCCTATAGGTATTTTTCTAGTTACATTCCTTCTATCAACTTTATAGAATGTAGCATTTACTGTTGTTTCTGTTGGTCCATATGCATTGACAATGCACCCAACATTAGAACAATTTTTTATTACATCTCGATTAAACTCGGAGCCTGCTGTTAAAAGAAGTTTAAGACCATTAAATTTTATTTGATTCGCAAGTACAGGTGGTAAATTTGCACATGTAATATTATTTTTTATATACTCTTCTAGAAATTCAGCATCTGATTTTTGAGCTTCATTTATTATATGAAGCTCCCCTCCCATAAGTAATGACTCTGTCATTTCCCACACAAATCCATCAAATGAATAATTTGCAAATTGTAATGTTTTATCATCACAAGTAATTGAAAAATCATCTATAAATAAATTTCTTAGATTATAAACACCGATATGTTCAACCTCTACCCCTTTAGGTACTCCTGTTGTACCAGATGTGTATATAACATATGCTAAGCTATTCTCATTTGTTATCGATTCTAAGTTGCTAGTGTTTTGACTGTAATTTTCACTATTTAAAATATTTAAACTTATAGCGTTAAATTCAAAGTCAGTATCAGTTAAAACTATTTTAACATCTGCATTTGTTAGAATATATTCAATTCTTTCCTCTGGGGTATCTCGACTTATAGCTAGATATGCGCCACCTGCTTTTAAAACTGCAAAAATAGATATAAACATCTCAATGCTTCGCTCTAAAAATAGTCCTACAACTGACTCTTTACCTACACCTTTTTGCTTTAAAGTATTTGCTAACATATTTGCTTTTTTATTCAGTTCTTCATATGATATATTTTCATCTCCAAAAACTAGAGCTGTAGCATTTTTTCTTATTTCAACTTGCTCTTCAAACATTTGTGAAATTGTAAGTATATTGTTAAGTTCTTTTTTTGTATTATTAAACTGATATAAAATTTTATTGCTTTCTTCTTCTGATAAAATATCAAGACTATCTATTTTTTCACAAGGGTTTTCTACCGCAAATGATATAACCTTATTAAATCTATCTGCCAAAAGTTTCATATCATAGTCGGAATAAATACTCGTATTATGTTGGAAATTAATACTTAAAGTTTTATCATCTATAATGATAGCCAATGGATATATAGATTTTTCACTACCATCTATCATTGATATATTAAGTTTGCCCATATCTTTCCCTGCATTTTGGTCTATATGATAATTTTCAAAAACAAAAAGATTATCGAACAATTCATCGCTAAACTTAATTCTTTCTTTAATATCTATAGCTGAGCAATAATGATAGTTACTACCTTCGATGTATTGGTTTTGTAACTCATTAAGAATATTTAAAAATGATTTGCTCCCACTAAAGTTTGCTTTAACAGGAATAGTATTGATAAACAGTCCAACTGTTTGTTCTATATTTCTAATATCCACATTTCTCCCAGAAACCACCTTGCCAAAAACAACATCTTCAGCGTTGTTGTATCTTTGTAGCACTATTGCCCAACAAGCTTCCAGAAATGTGTTTTCTGTAGCACTATTTTCTATGCATAATCTAGATATCTTTTCTTTAGTTTCAATGTCAATATTAATAGTATGCCTTTTTTGGTCTACTATATTTTTTTCGCTTTCTAATTTACTTTTAATAAGTGGTTGTATGCTTGTTTTTTGCTCATATCCACTTAATATATTTTCCCAATACTCAACTCCCTTTTCTTTATCCTGTTTGTTATACCAAGCTATATATTCTTTATAGCTTGGTATTAATGATTTTTCCATTTCAATGTCTTCTAGCAATTGTTCTGGTGTTTTAGTATCTAAGTAATTGTAGTATTTTATAAAATCTGCAAACATAAGTGGTATACTCCATCCATCTACAATTACATGATGCATAGACCAAATTAAAATGCTTTTTTCATTATTGATTTTAATTAAAGTTAATCTAATTAGATTATCCTTTTCAAAGTTAAATCCACGTAGCCTGTCCTTTTCTTTAATAAAATCAATCTCTTTTGCTGTATCACAATCATCTAAAATCTCTACGACTTCAAATGTTATATCGGTTTTATTGGGAACTACAACCCATGATTTTCCTGTCTTTTTTGTTGTTAAAATATTGCTTTTTAAAATCTCATGTTTTTGCATAATTGCATGTAAACTACTCTTAAGTAATTCTTCATCATACCCACCAGCTATCTCAAATGAAAACTGTAAAAAATGCTCTCCTATATTTCTATCAATTAAATTATGATAAAGCATACCCTCTTGTATGGTAGTAAGACCATAAATATCTTTAATATTTTTTTTATCCATAAATATACCTCCTAAAAATCAAATAATTCTAAAATTTCATCAAGCTCATCTTGTTCAAGGTCACCATCATTAAAGTCAGATGCAGTGTAAATAACATCATCTCTTGATGTGCAATATTCAACAATTTCTTTTACACTTTCAGCTATGCTTTGCGCTAAACTTTCTACCTCTTTTTGTG
>JBOFNA010000055.1:0-7369 GCA_051658665.1 Oscillospiraceae bacterium | reverse complement strand
CAACTGTAAGTGGTATTGATAATGACAATATAGATGATACATTAAACAAAATAGCAACAATTGATATTACAATTAATGATATAACTGTAGATATTGTCGTATTTATAGACCTAGATAAACACTGGTTAATACTTAAATTCATCAAATCAGATGTTTTAATCTTATTTCCATATATATTTCTATTTTCTCTAACTCTATCATAAATAACAATCGTATCATTAACTGAGTATCCTAAAATAGTTAAAACAACAGCTATAAAGTTATTATCAATAGGAAATCCTAAAATAACAAAAACCCCAAAAACAATTGTAACATCATGTATTAAAGCAACAACAGCCATCAACCCAGCAGATAAACCACCAATGTTTTTAAACCTTATCGCAATATAAACAACCATCATAATAAAAGCTAGCCCTATGGCAACTAAACTTTTAAGCAAAAAATCTCTGCCTAAAGATGGACTTACATTACTAACTTGCAACTCTGAAATTTTATTGTTTGCAAAAGACGTAATCAAAGAGTCACTAACCGTTTTTATTTCTTCTGTAGTCAAACCCTTTGAAGATGTAAAAGAAACTATAAATTGTTTTGTTTTTGTTGCTACATCTTCAGTTAATTGAATTACAATATTATCACTATAAACTTTATTTATATTAGTTTCAATATCGTTTACATCTAAATCATTTTCATAAGAGTAGGTTGCAATTGTACCACCCTTAAATTGAATATCTAAGGAAACCCCCTTAAATATTAAAATTGCAATTATTATAGCAATTAAGATACTTGAAAATGAAAAAAACTTATTTTTATTTTTTATAATATCATATTTATAATTCATTTTTTGAACCTCCATAATACCAAGGTTTTCTAAATGCATTAAATTTAGATATAGACTTTAGCATTAATCTAGATGCTACAATACCCATTATAAGGTTTGAAACAACACCTACTAATAAAGTATATCCAAATGAAAAAATTGCACCAACTGTAGATGTTCCAAAAATAAAGAAAACCGGGTTAAACAGTTTGGACAAAGCGCTATCTGGAGGACCAAAAGCAGCAAGTAAAATAATAGCTACAATAACAATTGTAATATTACCATCTATAATTGCTGAAAACCCTCTTTTAAAACCATTCTGTATAGAACCGTCTATAGATTTACCTAACTTTATTTCTTCTTTAATTCTTTCAGCTGTAATTATGTTTGCGTCAACACCAAACCCAATAGCTAATATAATACCAGCTATACCAGGTAAAGTTAATGTAAAACTTGAAAAAGGTCCGAAGTAACCTGAGACTGCAGCTATAGATAATCCTATTTGTCCTAATAATGCAATTGAAGCAATAAACCCTGGTAACCTATATAGTGATATTATTAATATTGATATTATTATATAAGAAATAACACCAGCTATAACCATAGCTTCCATGGAGTTTTGCCCTAATGTAGGACTAATAGTATTAAAATTTTCTGTTTTTAAAGCAAAAGGTAAAGCACCACTATTAATTTGGTTAGCTAATTTTGTTGCTTGCTCAGCATCAAAATCACCACTTATAATAGCCTTACCATCTGTAATTGCTGCATTAACAGTTGGAGCAGATATTATTTGATCATCCATCCAAATAGATATTGTTCCTCTATCTTTTACAAGTTCAGTAGTTGCATCTGAAAACTTTTGCCTACCACTTGGTGATAACTCTAAGCTTACTGCGTATTGGTGGTTACCTTCAGCAATAGATGCAAACGCAGAAGATATATCATTACCTTCTAATATAACATTTTCAGCAGTTACGCCAGTAGGTTGACCTAAATCATTTGTTTCACTACCTTTTCTAAAGGTCAGCTTTGCTGTTTGTCCAAGTTCATCGATAGCCTCTTTAGGGTTAAAGTTTTCTTCGTCTTCTTTCCAAGGAAAACGAACAATTACTCTGCCTTTGTCAATATCAGTATAAACTTCACTGTCTGTAATGTTTAGACCTATTAACCTTTGCTTTATAACCTCTTCAATTGCCATCATTTGCTCTTTAGTAGCTTTTTCTCCTGTATCTGGGACAAAAGTTGCATCAACTCCACCCCTTATATCAATTCCCCATCTTATATCATTTGAAGATTTTATATACACTTTTCTAGTATCACCGTAAACCTTATCAATACCTATTATAGATGTTGTAAATAAAAACAAAATAGATATAAAAACAGTGAAAAAAACCCACTTATTCTTCTTTTTCAACTTTTATCCTCCTGGCTAATTTAGTAATTATAACTTTTACATTATAATATTATAATGTAATAAAGTCAAATTTTAAATATGATTTTTTCATAAAAAGCTATCTTATAAGAAATTGCAAAAATTTTACTTGATCTTTTTAAATTATATTTTTCTACAAAAGACGAATACATCCTTAAATCACTGTAATTTTTATCTTTTTTATAAATATAAGTTGACTATAGTTCAATTAAAATTACTATCTAACCTTTACAAGTATAAAAAACAATTTTACAAATGTACACTTATAAAATATCTGCCTTTCAATTTCGTATATTAGCTATTGTACTACCTGAAATTACAATAAATAATTATTTTAGTTTAGTTTTATTTATATATGCTTTTTATCATAAAAAATTGTTCATATAAAAAATTCTGTTTATTGCTTTTAATACAAATATATTAATAAAAAACAGAGCAATGCTCTGTTTTTTTATTAATATTTAGCTGAACCAACATTACGTGGAAAAGGTAAAACATCTCTAATATTTGAAATGCCTGTAATATACATAATTAACCTTTCAAACCCTAGACCAAACCCGCCATGCTTTGTACCGCCGTACTTTCTTAAATCTAAATACCATTGATACTCTTCTGTGTTTAATCCTTTTTCTATCATTCTATCAGTTAAAATATCTAATCTCTCTTCTCTTTGACTACCCCCTATTAATTCACCAATAGATGGTACTAAAAGGTCCATTGCAGCAACAGTTTTATTATCGTCATTTAACCTCATATAAAAAGATTTTATTTCTTTTGGGTAATCTGTAACAAAAACAGGTCCTTTAAAAACAACTTCAGATAAATATCTCTCATGTTCTGTTTGTAAGTCACAACCCCAACTTACATCATACTCAAACTCATTTTTAACTTTTGAAAGTATATCAATTGCCTCATTATAAGTGACTTTACCAAAATCTGCTTTTACTATATTAGTTAATTTTTCTATTAACTCTTTATCATAGAAATCGTTTAAAAACGTCATTTCTTCTTTACAGTTTTCTAAAACAAAATCTAATACATATTTAACCATGTCTTCCGCTAAATTCATAACATCTGAAAGGTCAGCAAAAGCTATTTCAGGCTCTACCATCCAAAACTCCGCCGCATGCCTTTGGGTGTTTGAATTTTCAGCTCTAAATGTAGGACCAAAAGTATAAACATTACCAAGTCCCATACACATAGCTTCAGCTTCTAATTGCCCTGAAACTGTAAGGCTTGTTTCTAAAGCAAAAAAATCTTTAGTATAGTCAACCTTACCATCTAATAATGGAGGGTTTTTAGCATCTAAAGTTGTAACTCTAAACATATCACCTGCACCCTCACAGTCACTTCCTGTAATTATAGGTGTATGTGCATATATAAAACCTTTTTCATAAAAAAACTGATTTATTGCCATTGCAGCTGTAGACCTAACTCTAAAAACCGCATTAAACGTATTGGTTCGTGATCTTAAATGTGCAATGCTTCTTAAAAACTCTAAACTATGTTTTTTCTTTTGTAACGGGTAATCTTCAGTAGACTCACCTTCAACATTTATAGATGTAGCATTTATCTCAAATGGTTGTTTTGCATCTGGCGTTTTTATTAAAACCCCAGTTACTGATATTGAAGACCCAACATTAATCTTAATTATATCTTTAAAGTTAGCTAACTTTTCATCTTCAAAAATAACTTGTAGATTATTAAAACAACTACCATCATTTATAGATATAAATCCAATTTTTTTAGAGTCTCTAATTGTTTTAACCCAGCCACAAACAGTTATATTATTATTAATATAATCATCCATATTGTTATATAGCTCTTTTATAAGAATCCTTTTCATAGTATCACTCCCAAAATTATATTTTTATAATTATACCTTACAATATAAAAAAAAACAATATAAAAAATAATTAAAAAAACAATTAAAAAAACAATTAAAAAAAACAATATTTGTAAGAAACTTTTTAACATTTTACGCATATAAATTACAACGTACAAAAATAGGAGGTAATTAAAATGCAAAAATACTCCCCAGAGGGTAAAATGTTAAAGGACGACGAAAATATTAATTACACAAAAGATTTAAAATCTTTAAAAGACGCATTTAATAACGATATAACATTAGAAGCAAAGGTTAAATTATGTGATAAAGACCATAATTTAATTTTAAATTTAAATGGTGTTAAAGCGATAATAAAGAGAGAAGATTGTGCAATTGGTATAAAAGAAGGAACTGTTAGAGATATTGCAATTATATCTAGAGTAAATAAACCAGTAGCTTTTAAAATAAAAAGTTTTGATAAAGACGAAAACGGTGAAGATATTGTATATTTATCTCGTCTTTTAGCCCAAGAAAAATGCGTAGAAGATTATATAAGTAACTTAAAAATAGGTAACATAATCTCAGCTAAAGTGACTCATTTAGACAACTTTGGTGCCTTTGTAGATATTGGCTGTGGAGTAATTTCATTAATACCCATAGATTTAATTTCTATTTCAAGAATATCTCACCCTAAAGACAGATTTTTCGTGGGTCAAGATATCTTCGCCATAGTTAAAAGCATATCTCCTGATGGTAAAATATGTTTATCTCATAAAGAGCTTTTAGGCAACTGGGAGGAAAACTCTGCAAATTTTTCAATTGGTGAAACAGTAAAAGGTATTGTAAGGTCTGTTGAAAGCTACGGCATTTTTATAGAACTAACACCTAATTTAGCTGGTCTATCTGAATTTACTGAAGGCGTTAAAATCGGTGATACCGCCACTGTTTATATAAAAAATATTATATCTGAAAAAATGAAAATTAAACTTGTTTTAATAGACTTTTTTAAAGAAGATAATGAAAACCACAACTTTACATACTACATAACCAAAGGTCATATAGACCATTGGAGATACTCCCCATTAGAGTCATCAAAGGTTGTCGAAACTTATTTCGAACTATAACAAAATAATGTTTAGCATAATTTACACTTTAAAATATTAAATTTGTTTTTTAGTTTTATCTTAATATCATATAGACAAAAAGTCTATGTGATATTTTTTTATTGTTAAAATTTAATAATTCATTAATTTAAAAACTAAGTTTAATTTCTTTTTCTAAATTGAAACTATAAATAAAAACATCTTTAACCTTTTTATTCAATGTTTGTTCTATGGCTAATTTATATAAATAAAGTTGTTTACTATATATCTCTTTCAAGTTATCCTCTGTTGTTTTGTCTGTTTTATAATCTAATAAAACAATGTCTCCGGAGTTGTCTTCAAACATGCAATCAACAATACCTTGCAGTAAAACCTTGTCTTTTATATCTTTTTTATACTCACTAGAAAACTCATAAGGGTATAGGTAAGTCATAAATTTGTACTCACGATATATTTTATGAGAGTTTAAAACACATTGTCCTATTTCACTTTTAAAAAATGCTTTTATTTTACTCTCATCTATACATAAAGCCTCTTCATTTGAAATAAAATAATCGTCAGATAACCTTTTAATTTCTTCTTTTGGCTCTAATGATGCATTTTCATAATTGCAAAATTGCATAAATTTATGCATAGCGTTACCTTTTTCTGTACTCGTCAACTTTTCTTTCTTAAAATTAGGTCTTTTCAAGTAAATATTATCTGTTTTTTTACTCACATCTGAAACCGATAGTTTAGTAGGTAAAGTTATGCTGTCTCTATATCTATAATCAAATTTTTGTCTTTCTTTTAATAAATTTATTATTTCATCATCTATATCTAAATTAAAATCAACATCTTTTTCAATATCGCCTATTTTTTCAGTATCGTCTATTTTTTCAGCATTAATCTCGTCAACTTTATTAATATTTAGGCTGAATGTAGGTTTTAAATAATTTTCTTTTAAATTTTCAATTTGTAAAGATGCTGTAAATGTACTGTTTCGAAGTAAACATAAAACCACCCATTTACTGTAACTATTTTTAGATGATACTAAAGTTTTATTAATCCCTATATTATTGTCTAAACATAAAATATCTTTAAATGCATTTTTAACATCATTTTCATCAAATGAAAATAAAAATAAAATCAGCTTTTCTTTAGCTCTAGTTAAAGCAACATATAAAATACGCATTTCTTCCGATAAAAACAAATTTTCTTGTTCTATTAAACTTACTATATATGGCAATGTTTTTTCTTTTTGATACCCTTCCTTATTGGCAATAAAGTTTACACCAAAATTTTTACTTATTAATATATTAGTTTTATTATAAACTTTATTAAACTCCTTATGCATTGCTGCTAAAATAACAAAATTAAACTCAAGACCTTTTGATTTATGAATACTCATTATTTTAACACTATCTAAATTGTCTCTATTATTAAACGCCTGCTTTATATCATAGTTGTTTTTATACATACTATCTAAATAATTTAAAAACCCTGATAATGTTGAGTCTCCCATTTTTTCAAAATTAATAACAATCTCATGAAACAATCTAAAATCGTCTAAACGTTGTTCGCCGTCTTTCATAACTTTAATAAAGTTATCGAACTTTGTTTTATCTAAAATATAAAAAAACAAATCAGATAAACTGTAAATTAAAGATATTTGTCTAAACTCATTTATTTCTTTAATGAAGTTAGTTGCTTTTTTATATTTAGAGTTTATTATATTACTATATATACTAATTTCTTTATTTTCTAACTTTATTTTAGCAAGCTCGTCTGGTGTAAATCTATATATAAAAGATAACATTAATGAAGACATATCAATATCATTAGTCGGGTTATTTATGACATTTAGTAAAGATATAAATGTTATTATATCTTTATTTTCCAATATGTTTTTACTGTTTTCAGATATCACTGATATATTCTCTTTTTCTAACACTTTCTTATATATAGGTAAGTTTGACTTTATAGACCTTAATAAAATTGTAAAATCACTATATTTACAATTTCTTAAACCCCCTTTATCATTTACTTGTACTTTTGAGTTTACCATTCCTTTTATTTTCTCAACAATACTGTAAGCTTCAATTTCTTCTTTCGAAACGTTTTCAACTGTTTTTATAAAATTAACATCAACATCGTCAATAATCATTTCAGACGTATTAAATGTACCAGCTGATACAAGTTTTTCTTTA
>JBOFNA010000054.1:0-4503 GCA_051658665.1 Oscillospiraceae bacterium | reverse complement strand
CTACCTTCTTTATTTACAACAATTGTTCTTAAAAGACCGTCTGTTATATTGTAAACACGATCTAATTCTTTTATGAAAGATGGATCACATTGAAAGTTAATTAAAACATAATATCCTTCACGTTTTTTGTTAATTTCATAAGCAAGTCTTCTTTTGCCCCACTCATCAACAGACTCAACAGTACCATTTTGAGAAATAAGAGTAGTAAATTTTTCAACTAAACTTTTAACTAATTCTTCGCCTTGAGTAACATCTAAAACTATTATAGTTTCGTATTTTGATGTTTTTGTCATTTGTACATACCTCCTTATGGACGTTTGTCCTAAAAAATAGATTTTTCTAGGAAAGGAGTTATAAATAAAACTATTTATAACATAAAAATCTTAACAGATATAGTCATAAAAGTCAAATAAAATTTAATTAAATGTAATAATATTTATAAATATTATTACGAAATTGAATACTTAAGTTTTGATTTAATTGACAAATTAATGTTGATATACTATAATAAATAAAATATATAAATAGCTTAGGTAAGAGGGTTTCTAATGGTTACAAGTATGACTGGATACGGAAGATATAACAATATTTTATTTAATAAAGATATACTAGTTGAAATAAAATCTGTTAATCATCGTTTTTTTGAATGCAATGTTAAGACTCCTAAATTTTATGGTTATTTAGATGATATCATAAAAAAAGAAATTAAAAAAAATATAAATCGC
The DNA here is from genome assembly GCA_051658665.1 of Oscillospiraceae bacterium. GTDB lineage: Bacteria > Bacillota > Clostridia > Oscillospirales > Ruminococcaceae > JBOFNA01. Next base: position 3,778 of record JBOFNA010000054.1, on the reverse strand, counting down.
GGAAAAATAGACGTTGGTGTTTATATAACATCAGTAAATGGAGAACCTTTGGATATAAATCTAAATCTAGATGTTGTCAATGCTTATAAAAAAGCTTTATTAGATATGTCTTTTGCTTTGGATATAGAAAATGATATAAAAGTTTCTACGTTATCACAGTTTTCTGATATTTTTTTTATAAATAAAACGTCTGAAAATGAAGAAGATATAATAAACTCAGTTATGGATATTGTAAATGTAGCATTAAAAAAATTTAAGGATATGAGAGAAATTGAAGGACAATCTATTAAAGATGATTTGAAAGATAAAATTTTTTTTGTAAACCAACAATTAGATTATATAGATGATAAAAAAGAAGATGCTATAAAGGTTTATGAGAAAAGGCTTGAAAATAAAATAGATGCATTGGTAAAAGATATAAATGTAAGTGAAGACAGGGTTTTACTTGAAGTGGCTGTGTTTTCCGAAAAATCATCTATTGACGAAGAGATAGTACGTTTAAAAAGCCACATATTACAGTTTGAGCAAACTATAGACGAAGTTGGAGCAAAGGGTAAAAAGCTTGACTTTTTGACTCAAGAGTTAAACAGAGAGATTAATACAATCGGTTCGAAATCTTGTGATAGCGATATAACTAAAAAAGTTATTTTAATTAAAAACGAATTGGAAAAAATAAGAGAACAAATTCAAAATGTTGAATAGTTTTGGAGGTATCGTAATGAAATTAATAAATATAGGTTTTGGTAATATGATATCGGCGGAGCGTGTTATTGCTGTTGTTAGCCCAGAGTCAGCACCAATTAAAAGGATTGTACAAGAGTCAAGGGACCAATCTGTACTTGTAGATGCAACATATGGTAGAAGAACAAGGTCTGTAATAATTTTTGATAATCAACATGTTGTTTTATCAGCGGTACAACCTGAAACTATAGGTCATAGATTAGCTGACAAAGATGATTTACCGATAGAGGAGGATATAGAGATTTAGTTATGAAAGATAGTGGGTTAATAGTTGTTTTGTCAGGACCGTCTGGTTGCGGCAAGTCTACTATATTAAAAAAAGTTTTAGATGAAAATAGCAAAAATAAATTATCAATATCAACAACAACTAGAGAAATGAGAGAAGGGGAAGAAAACGGTAAAAATTATAATTTTATAACTAGAGAAGAGTTTATAAAGTTAATAGATAACAATGAAATGCTAGAGTATGCAACTTATTGTGATAATTTTTATGGAACTCCAAAAAAATATGTTGAAAATATGTGTGAGATAGGTTATAATGTAATACTAGAGATTGAAGTCGCCGGAGCTATGCAAATAAAGCAAAGGTATGATAATGCTTTAATGGTTTTTTTAATGCCGCCATCTTTTGATATTTTGAAAAAACGATTAATAGGCAGGGATACAGAAAAAGAGGATATTGTTAAAAAAAGATTGGAAATTGCTTTAAAAGAAATAAAGACAGCAGTACAATACGACTATGTAGTAGTAAATGATGATGTAGATGAGTGTGCAAAAACAGTTAATGACATTATAAATGTTAGAAAGAACACAACAGAATATATGGAAGATTTTGTTATAGAGGTGATTAAAAATGCTACGACCATCGATTAAAGAAATTTTAGACGAAAAAGAAAGTTACTATTCATTTGTTTTATCAATATCTAAAAGGGCTAGAGACATTGTTGATGAAAGCAATAAAAGAGGCGAAATTTTAGTAGAAAAGCCTGTTAAATTAGCAGTTGAACAATTTAGAGATAGAAAATGTGTGATATCTAACTCAAAGGTTGAATCTGAGGATGTTAAAGTATCATCAGGTACAAAAGATAAATTATTAAAAGATAAATTATTAAAAGATAAAAATTAAAATATTTAAAATGTGGGTGGTATTTCAATGGTTTGTTATTTATTAAAAGTAGCAGTTGAAAATGCCACTTTTACTTTTGACGAAGAATATAGTTATTTAAGTGAATATTATGTAGAAAAATTTAGCAGAGTTTTAGTGCCTTTTGGTAGAGCTAATATGGATAGAAAAGGTGTTGTTTTAGATTGTAAAGAGGTTGAAGATAACAAGGACTATCAAAACATAAAAAGCATAAAAAATGTGATAAGTAATGAGCCTTTGTCTAATGAGTTAATTGAACTTATTTTTTATGTAAAAGAAAAATATTTATCTACTTATTATGATGCTTTAAAGTTAATTGTACCAAAGGGTGTCGATGGAGATGCTGTACTTAAATTAAATGTTATAGATTTTTCAAATAAAGACTTTAGAGATGAAGATAAATTTATTTTAGAAGTTATTATAAAAGAAAAAGGCTTTTTAAAGAAACAATTTTTAAAAGATAATAAAAAATTAATAGATAAACTATTAAAATTAAATGTAATAGAAAAAGAGTATATAATAAAAAATAAAATAAAAGCAAATGGTGTTTACACATATGGGTTAAAAGAAGATATGTGTATAGATATAAATTTGACTAAAAAACAGCAACAAGTTATAGACATCATAAAAGAAAAAGGCTTTTTGAGCTATAAAGAAATTTATTACTATACTAAAGTTGGTAAAACAGTTTTAAATAATCTTTGTAAAAAAGATATTTTACAAATAAAAGAAGAACAATTTGACACTTGTGTTGATTTAAAAGGTAAAAACAGTTTTTATCTTTTAAATCAACAACAAACTAATGGGTTTAATAAGTTAAAAGAAGAATCTCTAAAACAAAAATTTAGTAAAAACTTACTTTTCGGAGTAACTGGTAGTGGTAAAACTGTTGTTTATATAAAATTTATCGAGTTTATTTTACAACAGAAAAAATCAGTAATTTTAACAGTGCCTGAGCTTGCTTTAACACCGCAGATTATAAATATTTTTAAAAACAATTTTGGCGAAACAGTTGCATTTATACACAGCAATTTATCTGTTGGCGAGAGAGTAAAACAGTATAATAAAATAAAAACAATGAAACAATGTATAGTTATAGGTACAAGATCTGCTTTGTTTGCACCAATTAATAATTTGGGGGCCATAATAATAGATGAAGAGCAAGATAACTCATATTATTCGGACCAAAACCCAAGGTATAGCGCTAAGGATATAGCCCAATTTAGGTGTAAATATAATGAAGCAGTTTTGGTTTTTGGATCAGCAACACCTAGTGTTAATACATTTTATCAAAGTGAAAAATCATTAGTTAACTTAATTACTTTAGATAATAGATACAAAGATAGTAAAATGCCAGAAACAACTATTATAGATATGAAAGATGAGATTAAAAATGGCAATACTTCGTCGATAAGTCGTTTTTTAATTGAAGAAATAAAAAAAGAAGTAAATAAAAATAATCAAGTTATTTTACTGGTCAATAGAAGAGGTTACGATACATCGTTAGTTTGTGCCGATTGTTTTACAACTTTAAAATGCAAAAAGTGTAGTGTCAACTTAATTTATCATAAAGCGAATAAAAAGCTTATGTGCCATCATTGTGGATATATAAGTGATAAAGAAAGTTGTTCTGAATGTGATGGCAAAGAGTTTTTAAATAACGGGTTTGGGACTCAAAAGATTGAAGATGAAATTAGTAATTATGTAAATAATGCGAAGATTATAAGAATGGATTTAGACACAACAGGCAGTAAATTTTCTCATGATAAATATTTTAAAGACTTTAAAGATAAAAAATATAATGTTTTAATAGGTACACAAATGATATCAAAAGGGTTGGATTTTGCAGATGTTACATTAGTTGGTATTTTAAATGTAGAAAGTGTTTTAAAT
>JBOFNA010000053.1:0-4587 GCA_051658665.1 Oscillospiraceae bacterium | reverse complement strand
AAAGGTCTCATTAAAGCTTTTTTTGATAAAAATGCAGCTTTATCAAAATTACCACCAATCCCTACCCCTACAACTATAGGTGGACATGCATTTGGACCTGCTTCTTTTACAACCTTTAGTACAAACTCTTTAATACCTTCAACTCCATCAGATGGTTTTAGCATTTTAAGTTGACTCATATTCTCACTACCAAATCCCTTTGGAGCAACTGTTATTTTAACTTTGTCGCCTTCTATAATTTCATAATAAATACAAGCGGGTGTGTTATCTTTAGTATTTACACGCCTTATAGGGTCATCTACTACCGACTTTCGTAAATATCCTAAATCGTAACCTTCTTTGACTCCTAAATTAACCGCATCTTCAATATTTCCATCAATATAAACTTCTCTACCTATTTCTAAAAACACACATACCATACCAGTATCTTGGCAAATAGGCACCTTTTCAGAAGCGGCAATTTCATAATTTTCAATAATACGGTCTAAAACATTCTTGGCTGTTTCAAAGGTTTCTAGTTTTCTGCTTTTTTCAATTTCTTCTCTAACATCACAAGGTAAATTTATGTTAGACTCTATACAAAGATCCCTTGTAATATCTTTTATTTGTGATGCTTTAATTTCGCGCATAATAACCTCCACAATGACGATATATTTATTTTCTGTTAGCAGCTAAAATCTCAATCCAGTAACCGTCTGGGTCACTTATAAAATATAATCCCATTTTTTTATTTTCATAACAAATACAATCCATTTCTTTATGTTTCTTATAAGCACCTTCATAATCATCAACTTCAAATGCGCTGTGCACTTCATTATCCCCTAAATTATAATCTCTATCAAAATCTCTTAAATAAGTAAGTTCAATTTCGTGATAAAATGACTCGCTACCCATATAAACCAATGTAAAACTACCATCTTTTGCATATTTACGTCTTTTTTCCTTTAATCCTAGAGCATTTATATAAAAATTTATACTTTTATCTAAATCTCTCACATTATAATTATTATGTATCATTTTAAAATTCATTACAATCACCCCTTAAATTATTATATCTATTATATAATTTAATTAAAAAAAAATCAAACAATATAGGTTACCTATTTTGTTTTTACATTACTTATGTTAAAATACTAATATATAATAAAGAAATGAGGATGCAATATGGTAGATATATTTAACAACAATCACCTATACTCTGTTTTCTTTGCCCCACGCGGTAGTTTTCGTATGGTGAATCTAGGTATGCAAATATCTAACCAATATTTAAATGTGCACGATAACTTAATTGGTATAATAGGCTCAGCCGGTAGTGGTAAAAGTATGTTAGTACGAGGTATGTTTCCAGGTCTTGACCTCACTAATGATGATAATGGTGTGAATGTAAGACCTTTGCCTATTTTAGAAATAGACGAAAACAGATGTTTTTACAGCGCCCACACTTATCACATTGATATGTGTTTTGAACTTGCTTTTACTCGTGGATTCTTAATTGCAGAAGCAGTAACAAAGGCAATATCACTAAATAAAAGAGTGGTTATTGAACATTTTGAACTTTTGTATCCAATCTTAAAAAGAAATGCCGACCTTTTAATTGGTGTTGGAGAACAAATAATTGTTACTAGACCAAATATTTTTGGACCTTTACCTGATGATATAAAAGATATTGTTTTTAAAACTATAAATTTACGTAAAATGGCGCACTCAGCAGAAGATTTATGCGAAATTGTTCTCGGTGATGAATTAAGTAATATCCACAATTATGGAGATATTAAAAGTGGTTTTATGTTAGAGTTTAAAGAAAAACCTAAAATTACTATAAAAGAAATTCAAGAAAAAGTTGACAATTTAATAATGTCCAATTTAAGTATATCAGCAATTGACGATTCTCATGTTTGTATAGGTAGTATTAATCACCCTTGTACAGGCCCTAGAATTCACCTTAAATCAACTGGCGAAATCAAAAATTTCAAGTTGCACGAAGAATATATCTACGACCAAAACAACTCCACATATATGTTAATTGGTGTTGTAGGTTCTGACGTAAATAGACTACCTTTGAATGATATAAACCGAATATCATTTTAATTGTTTAATTTAAAATAAAAAAGCACTTAATTAATTAAGTGCTTTTTTATATAACCTTCTTTAATGCCTAAAGTTACTAAATAAACTTTATTTACATTAAGAATTAACATTAAACTTTTAATAATGTGCAAACCGTTTACAATTGTTTCTACTCTTTTAGGGTCAGTTTGACTTATAAAGCCTTTTATATTTTTAGTGTTATTTTCAATATTTAGAATTAAAGTATTAATCTTTCTAATATCTAAAAAGTCTGTCTTTCCAATTAAAAACTCAAAAGCTTTAAAACTAGTTTCAGCTGTACCACCTGACACATAGTTTTTTATTTTGCAAAAATCCATACCAATATCTATAAGTTTATCAGAAATTATATCTTTAATTTCTTTTTCTTTATTAATTTCATAACAAATAAGTGCATCAATGTTTAAAGATCCAATTGGTAAAGAGAAAAAACTATTATCATCTTCACCGCTATAAATAATCTCAGTACTTCCTCCGCCAATATCAAAAATAGTAAAGTTTTTTTCTTTTATTTCATACAATGCACCTTGTAATGTGTAAAATGCCTCTTCTGCACCAGTTAATATAGTTATATTGATACCTGTTTTTTTGTAAACTTCGTTAATTACATCTTTACCATTTGTACAATTTCTAATTGATGCAGTAGCTAACACAAAAACATTATCACGCTTACCATTAAGCAAAAAATCAAGTGTTTTAATAATTTTACTTGTACCTTCTTCAGTCATTATACTGTCTTTTATGTAAGACACTATTTGAGCATTAACAACTTTTTCATCTTCTTTATAAAAATTGTTATCGTCTCTTTTATATGATGAAAGTCGTATGGTATTAGAACCTAAATCTATAATATAAAAAATCAATTATCAAAATACTCCATTACATATTTAAATAGTAAAGCTGCTCCTGCACCTGTACCGCCTTCTCTATATAAAGTGCTGCCCTTTTCGCTCCAAGCAGCCCCGCCTATATCCAAATGCATAAAATCTTTACCATCAGCGAATTGCTCAATAAACATGCCTCCTGACATTACTCCGCCGTATCGGCCTCCTGAATTTTTAATATCGGCAATTGTCGAGTCTAACTGTTTTATAAAAATATCATCATGCGGTAATAGCCAACTTTTATTTAAAGTAACTTTGCCCGCTTTAACAATACCTTTATACATATCTTTATGCTTAGATACAACTCCTGTGTAATCACCGCCTAAAGCAGCAATAACTGCACCAGTTAAAGTTGCAATAGTTATTATTTTATCTGCACTTAAGTCTCTAGCACTGTAAGTAACAGCATCAGCTAAAATCAGTCTGCCTTCTGCATCTGAATTATCAATCTCAATAGTTTTACCTATCATAGACCCAATAACATCCCCTGGTTTATAAGCTTTTATTGATAATATATTTTCACAAAGAGGCATAACACCAACAACATTTGCTTTTATACCACTTTTAGCAATACCAATAAACGCTGCTAAAGTTGCGCCTGCACCTGCCATATCATTTTTCATAATACACATGCTACCAGTAGGCTTTAGACTAAACCCTCCACTGTCAAATGTAATTCCTTTGCCAACAAGCGCAAGTTTTTCTTTGCAGTTACCTTTGTTGTACTTTAAAACAAGACAATAAGGCTCATTTTCACTACCTTGTGCAACACTTAAAAAACTTTTCATTTGCAATTGTTCAATATCTTCTTTTTCTAAAACAGTTACTTCTATATCTAACCCTTTTAAAAGTTTTTTAGCTCTTTTAATAAATTCTCTAGGAGTTAAAACATTAGCTGGCTCATTAACTAAATCTCTTGTTATATTAGTAATATCACCACAAATCATGCCATTTTCATACTCTTTTTTACTGATTTCATCTAAATTAAAAATAAAATTAACATTTTTTTCTGTTTTTTCACTTTTATATACATCAAAATAATAATTTGCTATCATACAACTTTGTACAATACTCTGCTTTTGTACATTTTCATCATCTAAAATTGTAACAAAAACATCTTCACTTTTTATTTTTTTAGACTCTTTCACAGCTTTTGCATAGGCATCTGCAACTGCATATTGATCATAGTTTTTACCTATTCCAGAAAAAATAATTTTAACTTTTTTTTCTTTGCAATCTACGATATCTAAAGAAACTTCACTTTTTTTACCTTTAAATACATTTAAATCCCAAAGTTTTTCAACGCTTTCTTCAACCCATTTTAAGTTTGTAGATATTTTTTTGTTTTCGTCTACAACTACTATTATTGTATCAAAAATAGCGTCATTTACTTTTTTTAAAAACATTTCAGTCACTCCTTTATTTATCAATAATTTTAATAATTATACTATATAAAAAATATTTTTTAAAGTATAATTTGCAAAACCTTAAAAATATATTGACAATTTTTTTTTTATATAATATAATTATTAAAGTCACTAAAAGTGTACAATATATGGCGGCATAGCTCAGTTGGCTAGAGCATGCGGTTCATACC
>JBOFNA010000052.1:0-13709 GCA_051658665.1 Oscillospiraceae bacterium | reverse complement strand
AAAAACTTTAAAATCTGTTGTTTCTTCTTTAACACTTTGCTCTTCTTGCTCAAAAGCTTTGAAGTCTGTTGTTTCTTCTCTAGCAATTTGCTCTTCTTGTTCAAAAGCTTTAAAGTCTATTTTTTCTTCTTTAGCAATTTGCTCTTCTTGTTCAAAAGCTTTAAAGTCTGTTGTTTCTTCTTTAGCAATTTGCTCTTCTTGCTCAAAAGCTTTAAAGTCTGTTTGTCCGTCTAATTCTTCTATAATATCATTTTGATTATATACATCAATTTCATCTGTTGCTTGCTGTGACTTTTGCTTTATGTATTGTTTTCTTTTTTCTTCTTCAATATCAATAAAAACTTCGTTTTCTTTATAAAATTGCTGTTTTATAGTACCTTTATTAGAAACATCATTAGAACTATCTTTTAACTTTACAACTATTTTCCCTTTAGAACTACTAGTTGTAACAGCTTTTTTAAGTTTATTTTGTTGATCTATACTTGTTTTTTTACTTAAATTTTCTTTTGATTCTCTATTTAACACTTTTTTATGCTTTTTATCAATATTATTTAATTGTTTTTCAATATCACCTAATATATCCATAGCTGATATATCATCAAAGTTATTTTTTTTACTCAAGTCTAATCCCCCCTTACTTTAGTCTATCCTCTAGTATCTTATAGATCAAAATACTACCTGCAACCGAAGCATTTAAAGCATTTACTTTTCCTATCATAGGTATACTAACTAAAACATCACAATTCTCTTTAACAAGTCTTGGCAGCCCTTTACCTTCAGATCCTATAACTAAGGCAATTGGACCTTTATAGTCTACTTTACTATAATTTTCTCCAGACATATCTGCACCAAATACCCATAATCCGTTTTCTTTAAGTTTCTTTATTGTATCATTTGTATTTGTAACCTTAGAAACTTTTATATGTGCAATAGCTCCAGCAGATGTTTTGAAAACAACCCCTGAAACTGTTGCAGAATTTCTCTTAGGTATTATAATACCATGTGCTCCAGCCGCTTCTGCTGTCCTTATAATAGCCCCTAAGTTATGATGATCTTCAATTTCATGTGCAATTATAATAAAAGCATCTTCTTGCTTTTCTTTAGCATAATCTAGAATATCATCCACTGAAACATAATTTGTTGCTGCAACCAAAGCGACAACACCTTGATGATTTTGCCCATCAGCTAGGCTATTTAACTTTTGTATATCAACATTTTTTATCAATATACCTTTTTCCTTACATATAGAAATAACTTTTCTAATGCTGCCACCCTTTGGTTCATTTGCTATATAAACACAATCTACAGTATTATCTGTGTTGAAAAATTCTAAAATCGAGTTTATTCCGTATATAATTTGATTGTCAGTCACTAAATCACTCACTAAATCACCTTTGTCCTTAATTAATAATAAAATCTATATAATTAAAACCATTATAACAAATATTTATTTATTTTTCTAGTTTTTTTTATGATGATAAAATATACTAATATTTATTGACAAACTAAAAAACCTTTAAAGAAAAAACATTAAAACTATTGCCCAAGAAATAAAAGACCCTAAAAATAAAAAAAACAAATAATACCAAACATTATCATTGCTTTCTTTTACTTTATTTTCACCATTATCTTTTATTTTTTCCATATATCTTTTTGTTTGATTTCTTATTTGAACTTTATCTTGCAAAATATTATCTGTTTTAACAAATAATATCACTTTTTCAAAAAAATCTTCATCGTTTCCATTTACCTCGATAATCTTTTTACTTACTCCTTTTATCATTATATCACACCATTTCATTAATTTCTTATACTTATCTTTGCCTAAAAAATAAGCAATATTCACCAAATTTAAATAATAAAATTATATTTATACATCATGTAAATAAATACTTTTAACATGCAATGTTGAAAACTACGTTGAAACTGTTAAAAACTTTCTATTTCAGAAGATTATATGGACATCTTCTAATGTTTAAGTTTAAAATTATTCATTTTATTAACAATATAATAACAAATCGTATAATTTTTTTATTTCAGTAAAAGTGTATTATTTATTTTTAAAATATGTTATAATAAATAAAAATTATCGAGTTATAAAAACTAACAAGTTTAAGGGGACAAAATGTTTAAATTAAATAATATTAATGACTTTGATTTAAAAGCTACATTTTTATCTGGCCAATGTTTTAGATGGAAAGAAATTGATAACAATAGATTTGAAGGCATTGTTAAAAACAATATAGTTACAATGTTCTTCGAAAAAGATTCACTTATCATAGACGGCATTACTAATGAAGAATTTGATGATTTTTACAAAGATTATTTTGATTTTCAAAGAGATTATAATATAATAAAAGAAAATTTAAGTAAAGATGATGTTATGAAAAAAGCAATTGGCTTTTCTCCTAATATAAAAATTTTAAATCAAGAATTTTGGGAGACTCTTTGCTCATTTATTATTAGTCAAAATAACAATATCCCTAGAATCATTAGTATAATAGATAAATTTTGTAAAGAGTTTGGGTCTGATTTAGGTAATGGGCATTATTCATTTCCAAGTTATGAAACTGTCAAAAATTTAAATTTAGATCAAATAGACATAATAAAGTCTGGTTTTAGGGGAAAATATATATTAGATGCCGCTGAAAAAGTTTTTAATAAAACGGTAGATATTAATTTAGTTAAAACCATGAATTTAGACGATTCTAGGACACATTTGATGCAAATTAAAGGTGTCGGACCTAAAGTTGCAGAATGCACATTACTTTATGGTGCAAAAAAACTTGATGCATTTCCTATTGATGTTTGGATGAAGAGAGCTCTGCAACACCTTTATCCAAACGGAGTCCCAGATGTTGTAAAAGACAACGCAGGTATTGCACAACTTTACATATTCAACTATGCAAGACTATGTGAAGATTTATTTTAACAAATTTATTTTAATGGAGGTTTTTTTATGTTAATATCAGGTAAAGAAATGTTACAACATGCTCATAAAAACAGTTATGCAGTAGGTGCTTTTAATGTGAATAATATGGAGATTTTACAAGCTATAATATCTACATGTGAAAAAAACAATTCACCAATTATTATCCAAACATCTGAAGGTGCTATTAAATATGCAGGTATTGAATACTTATCTTCAATGGTTAAACTTGCAGCTAGTAAAACCCATATTCCTGTTTGTTTGCATTTGGATCATGGTACAACTTATGAGACAATTATTCAATGTATTAAACACGGTTATTCATCTGTTATGATAGATGCATCACATTATAGTTTAGAAGAAAATATAAGTAAAACAAAAGAAATTGTAAAAATAGCCCACGCTGCTGGTGTGTCTGTTGAAGCTGAAATAGGTAGACTTTCAGGAATAGAAGACCAAATCTCAGTAAGTGAACAAGATGCAATTTATACAAACCCTCAAGAGGCTGAAATTTTTGTTAAAGAAACTCAACTAGACTATTTAGCTATAGCTATTGGTACAGCCCATGGAGTTTATAAAGGTAGACCTAATTTAGATTTTAAAAGACTTGATAAAATAAAAAAACTTTTGGATATTCCTATTGTTCTTCACGGTGCTTCTGGTATTTGTGAAGATGATATTAAAAAAGCCATATCTTTAGGTGTTAATAAAATTAATATAGATACTGATATAAGACAGGCTTTTTCAAATGCTGTTAAAAATGTTTTTGAAAAATCTCCTGATGAATATGATCCACGTAAGATTTTATCACCTGCTAAAGAAGCAATGGCAAATGTTGTTTTTGAAAAGATATCTATGTTTGGTAGTGTAAATAAAGCGTAAATTTAAAAAAAATTTAAAAAAACAAAACACCATAATTGGTGTTTTGTTTTTTATTGTAGTTACGCTAATTTTTCCACAAAAGAAACCATAACAGTTATATCATCATTATAAAGCTCAGAGTTTCTATTTTTCGCATTTTCACCTATCATCTTTGCCAACTCTTTTGGAGATGTTCCTTTATAAGTTCCTATAACACTCTCTACCCACTGCTCCCCTGTCGCAACAACTCCGTCAGAAACCATAACTAATATATCTCTATTATTTAAGTATAGTTGACTTTCACTATAATTTACTTTTGATAATATTCCAACTGGCATAGATGGCGACGTAATTGTAATGACATCACTACCTTTTTTCACATAGGTACTAACACCACCAGCTTTAAATATATCTGTTTTACCCGTAAATGTATTAATTGATGCTATATCAATAGTTGAAAAACATTCATCTCCTTTTTTAGAAATTAATGCTGCATTAACAATTGATAAACTATTTTCTTTATCTATACCTGTTTTTATTAAATTTTCTACAATATTTAATGTTATCCTAGACTCTAAGTTTGCTTTATCTCCTGTACCCATACCATCGCATAAAACTAAATTAACATTTCCTGATATATCTTTAAAAATTCCCGATGTATCACCACTTAATACATCATCAAATTTAGAAGTACTGTATACATAATGATCTACATATATATTAGCTTTTTGAAGGAAAATTAAATTTATACTATCTTTAGCTTTGTTAATAACAGGAAAATCAAATTCTATACCTGAAATTAAAGATATCTCACTTTTTAAAAAGTTAAAGTCTTTTTTATTTAACTCTTTATTTGGTATATCAATATTAACAGTTATTAGTCCATCTTTTTCAACTACAACATATAGTGCGTGAACCTCTATACTATAATCATTGAAATATTTTTTGAGTTTATTTTCCATATCTATATCTAAATAATCTATATCTCTTAAATTTTTACCTAAATTTTTTATAGCTTTACTTATAAATGAAAATTGCTCACTTATATTTTCTTTGTAACTGTTTATTTTTTTATTATTTTGTTGCATTTGTAAAAATAAAATAAAATTATTATTTATACTATCAATAATTTCCTTTGGCTTATGGCAAGTTTTCATCAAAAAATTATGAGAGTTTTCATGAAAAACTTTTTCACCATTTAATAATTTTTTACCTAATTTATTAAAACAGTCATAAAGTTGATTATACCCTGTTGTTGAGCAATAGAGTTTATTTTTACATTTTTTGCAAACATCCTCCATAGTTTTTGCGTAAACTGAGGATATATCATTATAATTTATCATATCTATCCTTTCATTGAAACTACTTATCTCTTCAGATATACTATAAAAAGAGTAAGACATAACATCTAGCCTATTATCTACATATTCGCTTATACCATTTATTTTTTTTACGTTTTTAATTTTTATATTTTTATATTTTATTAACTTTTTAAAACCTGTAACAGGTGTTACTAAAAAAAATAATGTAGCAACAAGAGGCTCAATTAAATAAAATATACTTGCTTGCCTTGAGAAAGGTATAAAAGCTAAAGTTGTTATAATAAAAAAACAAAGTGAAATAGACAACTTACCATACTTCTTAAAATATTCAGCCAATATAAAACTAAAAACTAAAGCACTTGCTAAATATATTTTATCGCTAAATAATATTGCAACTATGAATGATGCTGTCCCTACAAAAACTAAGGTTTTTTCGGTATTTAAGAAAAAAGAAAAAAACATAGACATATAGTAAATAGAAATTAATGTAATACTTATGTTAGTATTAAAAAGCTTGTCCAAAGATTGTAATGAAAAAGCTAATAAAATACTCGTTAATATAATTCTTTTATTATTTTCAAATATTTTTATATCAAAGCCTTTCCATTGTATAAATAAAAAGCACGAACATGATAATATAATAATTGAAATTATTATATTTACTAATATATAAATATCAGATGTTATATTTAATAGATTAGGCAACTCACTTAGTATTACTGAAATTAATGTTGACATTAATGCAATAGATAAATTGTTTTTTGCATTTAATATTTGACTTAAAATCCACCTGCTTGAAACAAAAATTAAAGTCATCGCCACACATTTAGACACAACAACAATATCAAATGCAAAAAAACTGCCTATTATAGAGCCTGCTGCAACTATAGGTAAATGTTTAATATTAACCGAAGATATTAAACCTATACCTAATGGATATATATCTAAAATTAAATTATTGCTTGCCAAAATTAATGATAATACAAATATAGATCCATCTTTAAAATATTTACTATAATCTAAACTAAAACTAGTATCTATATTTAAAAAATTAAATTTATTAAATATTTTTTTTCTATATATACTTTTCACTTTCACACCTCAAGACATATTTATTGAACTTTTTACATATATTGGTATTTTTATTATAGTAAAAATTTTCCAATTAATATGTCGTAATGTGTTATTCAAAAAAAAAAATAAATTTTACCTTTAATTATTAAGTATATAATAAAAGGATATCAATAATTTTACCTCTTATTTTTTTAGCTGGTTTTATAGATTTTATTGCTGGAGGTATATGTTTAATATCATTATCAGCTTATATTTTTTGCTAATGTACCACTGCATATTGCTTATGGTAGCAATAATATGCCTTTAAATTGGTATATATCATGTTTTTTTGTAATGGTGAATGTGCATCTTATATTATTGGTTTTTCTAGCTTAATGGGTTTCAGTTTAATAAAATTTTCTGTAAATGCTAAATTAATTAATCTTTTTTCAAATATCTTGCCCTAGTAGTTTACATATATAACGGTCAAATTGTATATACATTAGCCATACCACGTGTTATTTTTAATATTTCAGGAAGTTATATCAGATCTAAAACAGCAATAAAAAATGGCAGTAAAATAATTAAGCCAATTATTTCTATCGTTATTGTTTTGTTATTTATAAGTGTTTTAACTAATTATTTCAAAGGTCTATAATAAAATAAAAAACAGATACTAAAATGTATCTGTTTTTTATTTTAAATCTTTTTGTCTAATTTCACCTGACTTATATTTATTCAAAAGTAATTTTAAATCATCTATTTGAGATAATATCTCTTTACCCATATCTGTATCTATAATTCTGACTCTTTTATTCATTGTATCTACAATTTGTGTAGAAGAGTAAATATCCATATTTTCTTTAATTGCTTTTTCAACACTATCAAATGGCTTATGTGTTGATATGCGCATATCATATGAGTTATATATAAGTGTATACCCTGCTGTACCTGTTTGTTTATGATAAACTTTAGAAAACCCACCATCTATCACAATAAGCTTTCCATTCGCCTTAATTGGCTCTTCACCTTTTATTAGTCTAACAGGCAAATGTCCATTTATAATATGCCCCTTTTTATTTTCAACTCCAAATTGTGATAATATTTTGTTACAAGTATCTTCGTCTAAAATAAATTTATAATAACAATTTAGAGGCTCTTTCGTACTTTCTTCTTCATTTATTAAAACTCGTTCAAATGTTGTCATTTTATCTTTGCCGAAAAAAGGAGAATTTTTACCACACCACCAGTACCACATTAAATCTAAGTAATATTGCTTGTTTTCACTTTCTTCTTCCAAAAAGTACGCTTGTCTTATTGAAAAATCTGCAGTATCAAATAAATCCTTACCTTTTACTTTCTTATCTAAAATTTCAAATTCTGTATAACTACCGTCTTTATTCATAGGTATACAGCCGTGATACAATAAATTATTATTACAAACTTTATATAAACTACCCTTGTTATACAAAAACTTAATATGCTTTTTTAAATATTTACATGTAGTAAATGCTTTCTTTAATTGTTGTATTATCGAAAATTCTTCTTCCGTTAAGTCATATGGCGATTTTAAATTAAATGTAGGAAAATCAATATCAAGTAAATTATAAGTTTTTTCTTTAATTTTAATAGTTTCATTATCAAAATCCATTTTATCTAAAAGTAGTCTTTCTTCCATTTCAAAAGACTTATTACGCATTATCAATTGACCTTCAAGTTTAAATAATAACACCGCAACGCATTTATTGATTTTACAAATTAAATCATAATTTATTTTAGATATTTCACATTCTTCAGAAATTTTAGGTTTAAAACATTCAGACACACTATAAGTTTTATCTGCAAAATTAGATAAATGTCTTAAATTAATACCGTACCCATCTTCCAATACCGACAAATTATTATACTTAGACGCAATATACAAAAGACCCATTATATTAACCATTGACCCAGATATAGCGCCCATCCATAAAACATCGTGGTTTCCCCATTGCACATCCACGCTATGATGTTTAATTAACTTATCTAAAATTATATGTGGTCCATTTCCTCTGTCATAAATATCTCCTACAATGTGTAAAGTATCTACAGTAAGTTTTTTAATAACAGTACTCAATGCTATAATAAATGACTCAGCTCTATCAAGTTCTATAATAGTATTTATAATTTTACTATAGTACTCTTCTTTATTAAAAATTTCGTTGTTTATTGTTATAAGTTCTTCTATTATATATTCAAAGTCTGTAGGAAAAAATTTTCTAACTTTACTTCTTGAATATTTAGTTGAAACCAAACGTAAAACTTTTATCATATCTATAAGAGTTTTTTGATACCATATAAATATTTCTTTTCTTTTTAAATTGGATTTTATTTCCTTTATTTTTTCTTCAGGATAATATATAATAGTAGCAAAAATATTTTGCTCATCTTCAGTCATTATATCTTTAAATAATAAGTTTATTTTATCCTTTATAACACCCGATGCATTATTTAAAATATGCGTAAAAGCATCATATTCACCATGCAAATCACTCATGAAATGCTCTGTACCTTTTGGTAATTGTAAAATTGCTTCTAAATTTATAATTTCTGTAGTTGCACTTTGTATGTTTTGAAATTTATCACTTAATAAACTTAAAAACTTACTGTCATAGTCTTTCATAAATACCTCAATAACTTTTGTTGGTCACATAAGTGGTGCAAATACTTTTAAAACTCCCCTTAATAACCTATAGTAAAAGCTTTTATTATAGGTATCTTCTAATGTAATTTTCAAAGTTTTTTTAAATGTTTCAATAAAATCTTTTTTTAAATCTTCTAAACAATCTGTATCATATAAAAAAACACCACATTCAAAGTGATGATACAAACTTCTATAATCAAAGTTTATTGTACCTATTATACCTATATTATCATCACATAAAATGCATTTAGAATGTACAAACCCAATTTTATACTCTAAAACTTCAACACTTGCTTCTATCAACTCCCTATAATATGATTTTGTTATCATATTAACTATTGGTTTATCAGGTATAAATGGTGTTACTATTTTAACTTTAATGCCACTCTTAGCTGCAAGACATAATGCTGTTAAAAGCTCACTATCAACTATAAAATAAGGTGTGTAAATATAAATATATTCTTTAGCGTTGTTTATTATATTTAAATAAACACATTGACTAGTAGTCTCTAAATCCATTGGTGAGTCACAATATGGTTGTACAAAACCTTTTATATTGTCACCTAACTTGATAGTTGGTTTAAAATCTGCAAAATCACTATCCTCTACGTCATCAAAATTCCAAAAATGTAAAAACATTATAGTAAATGAATATACACCTTCACCTTTTAACAATATAGCAGCATCTTTCCAATGTCCAAATCGTTCTACTTTATTTATATACTCATCAGCTAAATTTATACCACCAGTTATTGCAACATCTCCATCTACTATTAAAATTTTTCTATGATTTCTATAATTCTTTACAATACTCATACTCGCCCTTAAAGGGTTAAATACTTTACACTTTATACCTATTTGTTTTAAATACTCATTATATTTATTAGGTAAAGTACTAACACATCCTGCATCATCATAAAGTAAACGAACATCTAATCCTTCGTTTACTTTTTCTTTTAATGCCTCAAGTACATTTGACCATAGATATCCTTCATCTATAATAAAATACTCTAAAAATATAAATTTTTTCGCCTTTTTTATTTCTTCTAACATAACTTCAAACTTCTCTTCACCTGAAGATAAGTATTTATTATAAGTATTTTTATATAACGGAGCAAGTGAAAAATTTTGTAAATATATTGATTGTTTATATACCGACATATCCTGTTTTTTTAAATCTTCTAAATACTCTTCATTATATGTTAAGTTTTTACAAGCATTATTAAATGTGTATATCATATCTATTCTAAGCTTTTTGTTAAAAAGCGTAGTGCCAAAAACAAGATAAAATACCCCTCCAAATATAGGTAAAACCATGATTAATATTATCCATGATATTTTGAACTCTGATTTTGTCCTTTTATTTACAACAAAAATAGTAGATATTATACTTATAGATAAAAGTAAAATATATGAGTATATAAACTTATTACTTAAAGCAAATATCAAAGATAAAAAAACTATAATTTGAATGACAATTATTAATATAATCGTCATCAACCTAAGTCGTTTATATAAAAAATTTTTAGCTTTTTTCATCTATATACCTCAAGCAGATTTTTTACCTGTATTTTCTTGATTATTAAATGTATGTTTAAAATGTCTATATATAGTATATGTATAAAAAGCCATAGTTTTAGCTGGTGAAATTATAACTTTTATTTTTTTTCTTTTTATTTTATTATTAGAAGCCTTAAAATATTTATATTTATTTATTTCACTTTCATAAAATAAATAATTATTAAATAATTCACCCAAATATTCAGGTGTAACTACTCCATTGCTTTTTTTATAACTACTATCAACAAGATTCCCTGCTTTTAAAGCGTCAAAAACAAAACTTGAGCAAACGTATGTTTTATAACACTCAATAGGTTTGTTTGTAATGATTTTTAAAGGCTCTAAACAATTGTACTTATACCCTTCTTTATCTTTGAAGATTTTACTAACAAACTTTTTTATCTTTTTATACTGGTTATCTTCAACTGGTATTTTTAAAACTTTCATTTTTATCTGTTTATTTTCTTTACCTAAAAAATATTTGTTTAAATTTTCATTAGCTGGCGCACCCATAAAAGGGTATTCAAGCTCTATTCTAGAAAATGAATACATCTTATTTAGTTGCTCATCAAAAGATAAAGATGCATGTGTATACTCATCTTTCATCAATTTTCTTAATGTCTTACCAACAATTGAAACAGTTTGTGATAAAACTATATAAATATATTTCTGTTCCATAATACCTCAAATAAATCTTTTATTATATTTCAAAAGAGCATAAATAAAAATTTATACTCTTTCCATATACTCACCTGTTCGTGTGTCTATCTTAATTTTATCGCCTTCGTTTATAAACATAGGTACTTTTACTTCGGCTCCTGTTTCAACTTTAGCTGACTTTGTTACATTAGTAGCTGTATTGCCTTTTACTCCTGGTTCTGTTTCTAGAATTTCAAGTTCTACAAATGTTGGCGGTTCAACTCCAAAAACACTACCCTTGTAAGACAATACTTTCACTTCTTCGTTTTCTTTAACAAACTTTAATGCATCTCCTAAAGTGTTCTTATCTATAGGTGTTTGCTCATATGTTTCTGAATCCATAAAGTAAAAAAGACCACCATCTTCATATAAGTATTGCATTTGTTTTCTTTCAACAAACGCTGTAGGAAACTTTTCAGTTGGACTAAATGTCTTTTCAACAACAGACCCTGTAATTACATTTCTAACTTTTGTTCTTACAAATGCCGCACCTTTTCCAGGTTTAACATGTTGAAATTCTATAACCTGCATAACATTACCATCTACATCAAATGTTACGCCATTTCTAAAATCACCTGCTGAAATCATTTTTGTACCTCCAAAATCTCTATGATCTTATTCTACAATATTTTGCTTATTCTTTCAAGTATTTTATATTATGGTAAGTTTTTTATCACTTTTTGTTATAATTTCAACACCATCTTTTTTAGCAATTACCATGTCTTCAATTCTAACCCCAAATTTTCCTTTTAAATATATACCTGGCTCTACTGTCATTACAACATTTTCTTTTAAAACTTTATCGCAAATCTCATTGAATCTAGGTTCTTCGTGTATATCAAGCCCTACACTATGACCAAGACCATGGCCAAAACAACCTTCATACCCAGCACTATAAATAATATTTCTTGCTATTTTGTCAATATCTTTACAAATTACTCCTGCTCTTATACTCTCTATAGATTTCTTATTTGCTTCTAAAACTATATTATAAACATTTTTTTGCTCATCATTTAAACTTCCTATACCAATAGTCCTAGTCATATCTGATCTATACCCATTATAAACTGCACCAAAGTCCATTGTCAAAAAATCGCCTTTTTCTATTTTTTTATCACTTGGAACACCATGAGGTAGAGATGAATTACTCCCTGAAACAACTATAAAATCAAACGCTACACCTTTTGAACCAAGCTTTTTTATATAAAACTCCATCTCAAGTGCAATTTCTAATTCTGTCATTCCTTCTTTTATATAATTTAATATATAACTATATGTTTCATCTGTCATTTGTTGTGCTATTTTTATTGACTTAATTTCGTTTTCATCTTTTTGCTCTCTAATTTTATCAATAAAATTATTTAAATTTATATTATCTGATATATTAAATCGTTCTAATTTTTTTGCATATCTATTAAATGTAGAAACTGACATTTCTTCTAATTCAAATGCAATGTTTTTACAATTATGTTTTGTTAAAATTTTTTTAATTTCGTCAATAGAATTATCAAAAAGTTTTACTTCAATATCTTGATAGGCATATTTTGTAGCCATTTCTATATATCTAAAGTCTACAAGTAAGTAACTCTTTTCTCTAGTAACTATATAAAATCCTGCAGATGATTTAACATCTGTTAAAAACAGCCTATTGATATCACTTGTAATTATAGCTGCATCTACATTTTGAGGTAACATTTCAATTAGTTTTTTTGTTTTCATAAATACAATCTCCTTTTAATTTAATTTATTATAATAATTTTTCATAGTTCTAGCGTCAATAGCTTGTGTTCCAGCTGATTCACAAATTATTGTAGGCGTTAACTCAAACTTTTTCACAACATTTAAAAGTTGTTCATAGCTAGGCCCAAAAATACTATCTTCAAAAGTTAAATGTTTTTTCTCTCCACCTGTTAAAGTATATTCTATTTTAGAAAAGTGAGAATGAAAATTTTCAAACCGAAATAAACCTAATTTGTTTTTTATTGTCAATAAAATGTTTTCATAATCTTTTTCACATTTTATTTCGCCAAATGTTCTAGCATTTAAATGACCAAAGTCAATACATGGTATTAAATTATCATCAATTTTACATATTTCTAAAACTTCGTCTAATGTTCCCAGTTGGTTTATTTTACCCATAGTTTCTGGACATATATTAATGTGATATAATCCGTTCTCTTTAAGTGTATTTAATGCTCTTTTCATTGTATCGATTGTATACTCAAGTGCTTGACTTCTAGATATTTTGCTACAAGACCCAGTATGTACAACTACCCTAGTTGCTCCTATAGAATCTGCTAGTTTAGCACTATCTAATATATATTTAATACTATTATCTCTTTTTTCTGGGTCAACACTTGACATTGATATATAATAAGGTGCATGTAATGATACCTTTAAAGTATCTGTCTTTAAAACTTTACCTATATCAATAGCAGTTTGCTCTTTTACTCTTATTCCGTGTCCACATTGATATTCAAAAGCATTTAAACCGTAGCTATTTAAATAATTTGGAATATCTTTATAGTTTTTAAATCCATCACTTTTAAAAGAGTCACATGTACCTGCTGTACCAAAGTTAATTTTCATCTTTAGTTACCTT
>JBOFNA010000051.1:0-2499 GCA_051658665.1 Oscillospiraceae bacterium | reverse complement strand
AAGTTTAATCCGCCGCCACTTAATGCAAATGACATAGAAATATCCGATGAATCCGTGACTATCAGCATTGTTGCCGACCGAATTAACAGCGTTCTAATACAAAGCGGCTACAAAAAAGTCAGCGGTGCAAAAATCAACGACTGGCTTGTATCCGAGGGGTATATGAAAAAAATCACAGAGAACGGCAATAACTTTAAAATACCAACCGAGCTTGGGACGGAGCTTGGCATAACAAGCGAGCAGAGAGAAATTAGTGGCGAGCCAACGAGGGTTAATTTTTATGCAATGTCTGTGCAAAAATTGATAATTGGGCGAATAACTGACGTATTGAATTTTGAAAAATAGGAGCTGATAAAATGAAATTCTACCGAAAACAATTAACCTTCAACACATACACACGCCGTGCATTTGTCAACATAACACAACAAGTTTAAGCGGTTGTTGCTGTGACAGTCGGAAAACTCGACTTTGGTACATTGGAGCACATTTTCTATGTCAAGTTTTACGGCAAGAGGTAAAATCATGTGCTTGTTAAGATTATAGGGAAATGAAAAATAAAGTGATTTATTACACACTCATCCGTTCCAAACGCAAAACCATGCCATACACATAACCAAAACCGCCACAGTCGAAGTCCGCTCGCCGTTGAAAGTGATAAAAATACAAATCATATTAATCGTGGTTTTATGTAAATAAATTTTTAAAAATCAAGTTTTATGTTGATAAAGTTTGATAACCTTTGGCATATAATCTATTTAAGAAAGAAGTGAGCAAATTACTGCAGAGAAGTCTGTCACGGCGAGATGTCGTTATGAAAATAAGTTGTAACAAACTATGGAAATTACTAATCGACAAAGGAATAAATCGCAGAGAGTTAAGATGTTTGTCGGGAATTAGCACTACTTCTATTACTAAAATGGGTAAGGGAGAAAATATTACAACCGATGTGCTTATTAAAATCTGCAAAGCTCTGAATTGCGGTGTGAATGATATTATGGGTACTGTTGATGTAATTCACGATACAACCAGAAAAGATTGCAAAAAAATGCGGCTCTTTTGTAGCCCAATTTCCGGCATAAAATGACAAACTATTCGTTGTTCTTATTTTGCGACACCAATCAATTGTTATAAACAAACGAAGGAGAATACTAATGAAATGCCCAAAATGTGGAACGACTACTAATACGAAATTCTGTGACAACTGTGGCACTGCTATTGACGCAAACAATGCCCAATCGACCGCGACACCACCAAGCGCGCCTATCCCAAAAACACGAAAACCTAAAAATCCCATAATCAAAAAATGGTGGTTTTGGGTTATTATTGTGATTGTCGCTGTTGGTGTTGTCGGAAACCTTAATCCTAAAGAGGATAAAGGAGATACAACAACTAACACACCGACAACTGCACCTGATACTATTTTTTCGCCACAAGATGTATCTGACGCTACGATTAAATCTATCCAAACGTACGATGATTATTTGGCGATGTACAAATTTGTTATTATGGACTACATCGACAACTACGAAAAGGTCCTAAAGGGTACGATTCTTTATAGCGAAGATACATTCACCACAATGAAAAAACAATACGATGAAGCGTTCGAAGCCCAGTCAAAACAGTATAAAAGTCTTGGTAAATCAAAGATTGTTGGCAAAGACACCTTTGTTGATTCCGTAATATCGTATAGGGATAGCTTGAAGGAAATTACCGAAAGTATGGCAGAGATACTTAAGACCTTAGGATAAAGGCTGATGATTTACCGTGCAGAAGATTAATGAGTAAATTTGATGATCCGACTAAACAGAAAACAGCATAACGATATTTTAAGCGTTGCAAAACATAAAAAATGGCAAGTATGTAATGCCTGCGTTTCAGCGGCAGTTTGTGTGGAGTATGGAGCAGATAGAAAAATTTGTGGGACTCCATACTTTTGCATTACGCAATCGCTACGTTTTTGTTTTGGCACGTCGATGATTCCAATGTTACTCTGGACACCTCATTTTTGGATTCACTTGCCAAAATTGTCAAGTGACATTACTACGAAAAACAGCTTGTCTACACCATTTTTACAGTTTGTCCATTGTGAACCCAAAAAGCAAAAAAGCCTTGATTTCTCAAGACTTTTGGGCTACGTCAGAAATTATATCAATCCTGACGTTGATGATATGGTGGAGGCGGGGAGAATCGAACTCCCGTCCGAAAATACGCCTATATAGACATCTCCGAGTGCAGTTTGTTCTTTAATTTCCTTTAATGTTACTTTAACAAACAAAATTAACACAAAGTAGCTTCATAAAGTCATGATAAATAGCAAAGCTTAAATTTATTCACGTTCACCACTAAATTATAATACCCTCTAAAAGTCGCGGTATCTTATAAAAGGCAAGCTACTATTTTAAACTAAGCAGCTATTGCAAAATTATTATTATCTGCATTTAAATTACAATGTGGTTTTAAAGTAGTCCACCCTACTACTCGCTTTCTATACTTCTTTAT
>JBOFNA010000050.1:0-2578 GCA_051658665.1 Oscillospiraceae bacterium | reverse complement strand
ACTAATATATATATAAATAAAACATTATATATATACACCAAGTGTGTTATATCTATAAACTTAAATACAAATATAGCTATAAAAATTACAAAAGCGGGCAATGCTGTTATTTTTTTAGTATACTTATTAAATCTTTCATGAAAAATATCTGTTATTAAAAATGCTATTGCTGTTAATTTTACAAATGCTATAAATGTCCATATCAATATAAAAAAACCATCTAGTCTTTGTATAAATGATATGTCTGTTGTCATTGACAAAATATATATTGGATATTTACTGTTTTTTAAAAATGGTCCAACTGATAATGTAGATATGATCATTAAAATAATTGTTAATATAAAACTAACCCAAACAAAGTTTGTATAAATTGTTATCTTTTTTTTATTATATTTATCTTCATCTTTTATATGCTTTAAAAAAAAGAAAATTAAAATGAACTCAAATGTATTAAAAAACCCATCTATTGTACTATTAAAATTATAATTAAATTTAATTGGCTGACTTGTTACATTACCTATATTAAACTTTGTAAATGACATTACAAACAAAAAAAATATAAAAATATAAAATAAAAACAATATCACCCTTGCACATTTAGATAATGAGCTAATTCCATTATAAATTGTATAAAAAATAATTCCTAAAAATAACAATGCCAACACTATATAATCAGATTTAGTATAAATAACATCTGTTGTAAAGATTATAAATGTATCAAATATATTATAAAAATATATTAAAGACATTAAAATTAAAAAAGTTATATTCAAAAAAGTTAAAGTATTGTTTTTTGTTATTAATAAGGATAGTATATCCATGTCTTTTGTTTTATTTAGTTTAAATAAAACAAAAGCAATTATCAGTAAGAATAAAGATGTCAAAAACATTGTCATTAAAGATGAATAAAAGTTATCATTTTGATTATTGTTATAAGTTAAAGTTAAAAAAGAAAATATCTTACTTAAAATTAAAATAGCTATAATATCTTTATTATTTAAATTGTTTTTAATTGTCATCTTTTTCACCCACTTTATTTTTAACCAATGATCCTGGTAAATTTTGAACTTTTATATTATCCTTAGATAACTTTTTCCAACCGCTCCTTATTAAAACATCTTTCATTAAGCTAAATTTAAACGGAATAAACGGTGTCGTAAACGGTATTGAAAAAGAATCTATAGCTGTTATATTTATTATAAAAAAAATTATTCCAACTGTAAATCCAAAAAGTCCAAATAAACCTCCTAAAATAATCAATAAAAATCTTAAAATAGTTACTTGCTCATATAAAGATGGTACTATAAATGAACTTATAGCAGTCAATGCTACTATCATAACCATTGGCGCCCCTATAATTCCAGAGTTTACAGCTGACTCACCTATAAGTAAAGCCCCTATGATACTAACAGTATGACCTACTGCTCTAGGTAACCTTAACCCTGCTTCTTTTAAAATTTCATATATTAAAAATATTACTATCGCCTCTATCATTATCGGAAAAATGCTTTCTTGTTGTGCTATAATAACCGTTTGTAAAAATGATTTCGGCAATAATTCTAAATGATACTGTGATATTGCAACATAAAGACCTGGTAAAAATATACTTACAAGAAACCCTAAATACTTTAACACTCTAACAAAAGAGGCATAAAAAGGTCTATTGCTATAATCATCCATCGTTTGAAAATGCTCGTTAAATAAATATGGTACAATTATAGAAAATGGTGTACCATCTACTAAAATAGCAACACGACCCTCCTTTATTTTTCCACATAATGTATCTGGTCTTTCAGTATAACCAATACCTGAAAATATTGATTTTTTAGTATTTTCTAAAAAAGGCTGTAAATATCCGCTTTCTAAAATAAGGTCTAGGTTTACTGATTTAAGTCTGTCTTTAATCTCTTTTAAAATATATGAAGAAACTTTATCCGTCAAGTATACCAAAGTAACATCAGTATTACTTATATCTCCTATTTTAATTGTATCAAACATTAATGTGTTTGTTTTCATTCTCCTTCTTATCATCGTTATATTAATTTTTATAGCTTCTATAAAGCTTTCTCTTGATCCTTTTACATTTGCTTCAGTTGATGGCTCTGAAATTGACCTTATATTAAAACCTTGAAGTCCAAAACAAACTCCCTCTTCACAACCATCTATTAATAAAACAGCAAATCCAGACATTATCATTGAAAAAACATCTTTATAGGTAAAAACTTTTTTCTGGTCTGCTGACCATACTTTGTTTTTACATATATCATCTAACATTTCTTTAGGGTTATTATTATTAAATGTATATTTATTAAGTGGCTCAATTAAAAACTCTGCTAATACATTTAAACTTACCATACCTTCACACATTATAAGGCTGCCATTTGAATTATTTACTTCCACCGTTTTTATTATTAAATCTCCGGTATTGTTTAATAACGACCTTATATTAATGTGATTGTCGCTTAAACTTGTACTTAATTTATCTTTTAAATTTTTCATATCATTTCCCTTTTATATATTATATTTCTATTATTAGTATTTTTAACCATACAATACATAATTTTGAATAAACTTATTA
>JBOFNA010000049.1:0-6050 GCA_051658665.1 Oscillospiraceae bacterium | reverse complement strand
TTATGAACATAATATCAAGACTTTTAGCTAAAGATAGTGGCCTTATTATGTATAAAGATAAAGATTTGTTTAATTATAAAAGCAAAGATTTATCAAAAGAAATAGCTATTTTAACCCAAAGTAATAACACAAATATGAAACTTACAGTTAAAGAACTTATAAGTTTTGGTCGCTTTCCTTACAGTGGTACAAGGCTTAATAATGAAGATTATGACATTATAGAAAAATCGATAGACTATATGGAACTTAAGGAAATTGAAGATAAATTTATTGACGAAATATCTGGCGGTCAAAAACAAAGAGCATACATTGCTATGGTTATTGCTCAAGACACTGATTATATTTTATTAGATGAACCTACAAATAACCTTGATATATATCATTCGAAAAAAATGATGAATATCATAAGAAATTTATGTGACGATTTAGGTAAAACTATTATATTAGTTTTACATGATATTAATTACGCATCTTTTTACTCTGATTATATATGTGCATTTAAAGATGGTGAAATTATAAAGTTTGACGAAACTAAAAATGTCATTACATCCGAAGTTTTAAAATCAATATATAATGTTGATTTTAACATTCAAACAATAAACAACAAAAATTTATGTATTTATTATTAAGGAAAAAAAATGAAAAAACTTTTATCAACAATATTATTATTTGCTTTATTTATACCATTAACTGGTTGCCTTAACAATGAGGCAACCCCCCCATCTGAAACAGTTGAAGTAACCCACAGTAAAGGTACGACTAATGTCCCTCTAAAACCAACTAAAGTTGCTGTTTTAGATTTTGCTGCTATTGATATAATAGACTCTTTAGGTAGTGGTGGCACTATTGTTGGCATACCTAAACAAACTCCTGTTACCTACTTACAATCATATTTTGATAACGATAATGTTGAAAACCTAGGCGCTTTAAAAGAAGTGAATATGGAAAAACTAGTTGAAACAACTCCTGAACTTATAGTAATAGGAGGAAGACTTGAAAGCGAATATGATAATTTATCAAAAATTGCACCTACTATTATGATAAATATAGATAATGAAGCAGGATATTTAAAAAGTGTTACTGAAAATATAGATATTTTTTCAAAAATATTCGGTAAAGAAAAAGAGTCTCAAAAAATAATTAATGATTTTAACGATAGAGTTACTGCTTTAAATAAAAAGGCTGAAAATCAAACTGCTATAGTTGCTTTAGTTAGTAAAAATTCTTTATCAAATTTAGGTAAAACATCCAGAGCATCTTTAATATCAAATGAAGTTGGCTTTAATAACTTATCTGACGAAAATATTGCAACACATGGTGAGCAATCTTCTTTTGAGTTTATTTTAAGTAAAAATCCTCGTTATATTTTTCTTTTAGATAGAGATACAGCAATAAATGCAAATGAGTCTAAAACTGCAAAAGAAGTAATGGATAACGAAATAATCAACAAAACAGACGCATTTAAAGAAGATAAAATTGTTTATCTTTCACCTGAAGCCTGGTATTTAGGTGAAGGTGGTGTAAAAGCTACAGATATTATGATATCTGATTTAGAAAAATATATAAAATAAATAAATAAAATGCTATAATAGGTAAAAGGAGGTTTTTATGAACAATGTTATTCTTGCTTTTACCTTAACCCTTGTAGCTGGTTTATCTACTGGTATAGGTAGTTGTATCGCATTTTTTTCAAAAAAAACAAACACTAAATTTTTATCAATTATATTAGGATTTTCTGCTGGTGTTATGATATATGTATCTACCATAGATATTTTTCCTAAATCTCAAATTTTACTTCAAGATCAATTTGGTCCAAAAACTGGAACGCTTTTAACTGTCATTTCTTTTTTTGCTGGAATGTTACTTATTTGCCTAATTGATAAGTTAATACCACATACCCAAAACCCTCACGAAGTCAAAAAAGTAGAAAACTTAGGTAATGGTTCAATATTAAACGCATCTCAAGAGAGTCATTTAATGAAAACAGGTTTATTTACTGCTTTAGCATTAACCATTCATAACTTTCCTGAAGGTATGGCAACTTTTATAATAGCATTAAAAGAACCAACTTTAGCTATGCCTATAGTTATTGCAATTGCACTACACAATATACCAGAAGGTATTGCTGTTTCTGTACCAATTTATTACGCAACTGGGGATAAGAAAAAAGCCTTTTTATACTCTTTCGCATCAGGACTTTCAGAACCTATTGGTGCATTATTTGCATATTTAATTTTAATGCCTTTTTTAAATGATACCTTGTATGGAATGTTGTTCGCTTTAGTAGGTGGAATTATGGTTTTTATATCTCTTGATGAACTACTACCCGCCGCTCGAGAATATGATGAACATCACATATCTATCTATGGTTTAATGTTAGGTATGGCGTTTATGGCATTTAGCCTTTTATTATTTGTTTAATAAAAGGTTAAATTTATTTTATATTACTTTAATCTTAACGTTTTGTTATAATATTCATAAATATAATTTTAAGTATATAATTGCTGTAAGCTTTAGTAAAGTTTTATTTGTTTTTTTTATAATTTTATTAATAATTACGGCTGTTAATCTAAACTAATAATCAATTACTAGTTTAGATTATATTTAAATATACTGAATTTATATATTAAATTTAACTTTAATAATAAAGCTCTGTTTTACATCTATATTATTTTTATTAAAAACCTTTATTCAATAATTGTTTAAATTACATATCTAAAACCTGTTTAAACTTTTTAATATATTATCACATTTGATCTTTATATTAAACCAATGTATTTAATAATCTTGTTGTATTTTAATTATTATTCAACTTAAAACATAAGCATTATGACTTGTCCCAAATGTTCTTATCCATGCTTTTGCATCATTATCACTTCCATCGTAAAATATATCTATTACATTCCCTTTAACAGCACTACCTGTATCAACTGCTGTTAACTCTAACCCATTTATATATATAATGCTTCCTAACGGTACAACATCTTTATCTACCGCTATTGTACTTAAATGCCTTGATGTTACTCCTGTCGCTGTTTGATACCCCCATTTTCCATTATCGCTTTGTGGTGTGTACACTGTTATTCGGAAATTGCCTATAACATTTACCTTAGGTACATCAACATCATAACTTATAAAGCTATTTATAACATTACTAGGTATTGATGTACTTAAATCTACTGTTTGTACTTTTTCCGTGTAACCTTCTTTATCCTCACGTTTAACACTTTCTTTTGTTCCTCCAAATAAATAAACGAAAACAAATACAACAACAATAACTATATTTAGTTTAAACTTTATGTTACTTTTCATTTCTACAACCTCTCTAATATCCTTTTTTTATTATAGTTTTAACTTGGACATTTTTTTTATTTTTAAACATTTATTTATAACTATATATATTTTATTTATTTAAATTTATTCGTAAAAAATAAAAAAAAAATAAATTTCTATAAGTTTTTAGGCGATTTATTTTTGAAAAAACTTTAATTATATTTATTTTTTACACATATATTACTACCATAAATATATGTGTTTTATATAAACTTCTGTTTTAAATTTAGTTGTTTTAATATAATTTATATCTAAAATATACAAATTAATACTATCTCCACTAAATCAACTTAAAATATCGCGGTTTATACTTTATATATAATTATGTATCCATTTTTTACTATTTTTACTTCAAAAATATAAACTCAATGATTAAATTTTTTTACAAATAGTATAACGATTTTTGTAATTTTCATTAAAAATATACATTGATAATTCAAAACTTATTTAAACTGGAGGCAAACAAATGAACAAAAAATTTGTACTATCTTTTAGTTGTGGTAAAGACAGTACGTTAGCTTTACACCGAATGATAAAAAACGGATATAAGCCAGTGGCTTTATTAATTATGATAAACTTAGAAGAAAATAAAAGTTGGTTTCATGGCGTAAGTTTAGAGATTATAAGCTTAATAGCAAAATCTTTAGATATTAAGCTTATTTTATGTAAATCTACTCCTGAAGAATATGAAAAAAATATTAGACAAGCTTTACTAAAGGCTAAAAATATGGGTGCTGATTTTGCTTGCTTTGGAGATATTGATATTTACGAACATTTTAATTGGTGTACCAAGCAATGTAATGATGTAAATATTAATGCCATTTTTCCACTTTGGCAAGAAGATAGAGAACTATTAACAAAAGAGTTTATTGACTATGGTTATACTGCTTTAATTAAATGTATTAAAAATGATGTTTTACCTAATAATATTTTAGGTAAACCTTTGAATTATGACATGATTAAAATATTTAAAAATTATAATGTAGACATTTGTGGAGAAAATGGTGAGTACCATACTTTAGTAGTAGATGGCCCTTTATTTAAAAACAAAATAGATATTAATCTTGGAAATATAATTAGATTTGAACATGTTACTGTAATTGATATTTATTTATAACATTATAGCTAATTTTAATATTTTACTAAATTTAAAAATAGTACTAATAAATTTATATAGTAAATAAAATGTACTTCTTTATAATCTTTTAAGAAAATTATTGTTTATCAAATTTTCTATTCATTTTTAAATTAAACGAATAGTTTGTCCTATTATTCAAACACCTAAATTACTACATCAATATATCTGTATATTATTTTAGGCATATAGTATATTTTCAATTACACTGTTAGTTTTATATATTTTTATTTTAATAAAAAAAAAGTAAGTAAACACAACTCAATATAAATTGATGTGCATTTACTTACTTTTAAATTTATCTTTATTTTTGCTTTTATTTTAACTTTTTTTATATTATTTTTTAATTTTTAACTTTCTAACTGTTTTTAACATTTCTCCACCTGCAGTAGCCCCTTGATACACTGCCTTAGCTACTTGTAACATACCACCAGTACAATCTCCTGCAGCATAAAGTCCTGGTATATTAGTAGCCATAGATTCATTGATAATGATTTTATTATTATCAACTTGTGCCCCAATTTTTTTTGCTAACTCTACACTTCCTGCAACACCTATTGCAATAAATATCCCTTGTATATCTAATGTACTGTCATCATCAAAAGTAACTTTAGACACTATTTCTTCGCCAGATACTAATTTGATTTTTTTATCTATTACTTTAATGTCATCGCTTACGTTTTCAAATGCAATTGGTTTGCCATCTGTCAAAATTGTTACAGACTTTACAACCTCTTTCAACTCCATTGCTTCATGTAGCGCATACTCTCCATTGCCTATAACACATATATCTTTGCCTCTGTAAAAAAACGCATCACAAACAGCACAATAACTAACCCCTTTGCCTTCAAAATCTTTAATGCCATCTATTCTAGGTGTGTTACGACTACTACCTGTTGCTATTAAAACTGTTTTTGCAGTAATATCTTCTGTTTTACATTTTACTGTAAAATCACCATTATAATCTAAAGCTAAAACTTCATCATATAAAAAGTCTACACCTAATCTTTCAGCTTGATATATACCATTTTCCATTAGGTCTTCACCTGATATTGTTTCCCTAAAACCGTAATAGTTATCAATTTTGTCGCATTTACCTACAGTACCACTATCTTTGCC
Organism: Oscillospiraceae bacterium; assembly: GCA_051658665.1. Classification (GTDB taxonomy): domain Bacteria; phylum Bacillota; class Clostridia; order Oscillospirales; family Ruminococcaceae; genus JBOFNA01. The sequence goes on along the minus strand of JBOFNA010000049.1, from coordinate 463 downwards.
AATTACCAATGTAGTACCACCGCCTCTAACTGCATAAAGTGATGCAGAAACACCTGCTGGACCTTTGCCTATTATTGCTATATCATATGATTTCATATATACATCTCCTAAGATTTACAAAAATTTATAATAAAATTTTACGAATTTTTTGTGTTATAATTAAATTATAACACAAAGTCATATAATGTAAATATAAAAAGCTTTTAAATAATAAGTGTTTTCAATTCATTAAAAAAGAGTCAATAATATATACTAAATTATCTTGTGAATTATAGCATCATACTTACATAATACAATCCACAGTCATCTATAAATAACCCATACTTTATAGGTGATTCATTATCATTATCGCAACACACATTATCATTATCGCAACACACATTATCATTATCGCAACATTCATTATCATTATCGCAACATACATTATCATTATCGCAACATACATTATCATTATCGCAACATA
>JBOFNA010000048.1:0-20680 GCA_051658665.1 Oscillospiraceae bacterium | reverse complement strand
GATAAAGGACTTGAGGAAATAACTAATCCTTCTGAAGTTTTTTTATCTGGCAAACCTTTAGGCGTTTCAGGCACAAGCGTAGCTTGTGTTATGGAGGGTACAAGACCACTTTTAGCAGAAGTACAGGCTTTAGTTGCTAAAACTAGTTTTCCGGCACCTAGACGTGCAGCCACAGGGTTTGACTATAATAGAATGAACTTATTGTTAGCAGTTTTAGAAAAACGTTGCGGATATTTTTTAGGTACTCTAGATGTTTATATAAATGTAGTAGGTGGTTTAAAACTTTTAGAGCCGGCGGTAGATTTACCTATTGTGTTAGCAATTGTTTCAAGTCTTACAGATACAGCTATAGGCGAGGGGATAATAAGTTTTGGGGAGGTTGGTCTAACAGGAGAAGTTAGAGCTGTTATGAGTCCAATTGATAGAGTTTTAGAGGCGCAAAGGTTGGGTTTTAAAAAATGCATTTTACCAAGTAACAGTATATCAAAATTAGGAGATAAAATTTATGATATAGAACTTATACCAGTAAAAAACTTAAGAGAGGTTTTTTCTTATTTAAAATTTTAAGTTATATAATAATAAAAAAAACATATAACAACTACCAAATAGTTGTTATATGTTTTTTTTATTTAAGATAGAAAAGAATAGCAAACAAAAATATAATAAAATAAAAGTATTATTCAAGAATAATTTAACGTATTTTTTTAATAATAATTTTATATATAAAATGTATTTGAGAGGTAATAAATGTTAAAAAGAACGATTTTTGTAGCTATATCTTCAGGGTTAATTGCCTTTTTTATTTACACACCATATAATTTTGATAAAAATCTTCAAAAAGGTACAATAACAACCTTAGAAGAAAATGTAATAAGAGATTATATAACATATAAAGGTACATTAAAACCTCAAAACTACGAACAGATAAAGCTTGATTTACCTGTTGTTGTTGATAAAGTATTTGTATCTGAAGGTGAAAAAGTTGAAAAAGGTAAATTGCTTTTTTCTATAAATAAGATAACAACAGATGAAGAAAATGAAGAAATATTAAAAAATAATACAGATAAATTTGAAATATTAAAAACTTTTTTTGGAACGGTTTCAAATATAGAAACTTTGAAAGAAAAATATATGAGCCTTGAAACATATTATTACGCTGAAGAATCAGGAGTAATAACAAGGTTAGGAGTTAAAGAAAAAACTGTTACCAATCCTTTTGACAACTTGGTAATGATATCTCTTGGCGACAGTTTAACTGTTGATATTGATATATTACCAGAAGATATATCAAAAATAAATTTAGGTATGGAGGTAGATTTTTTGTCACCGTCATCTAAAGATAAGCAGTATAAAGGTGAAATTATAAGTATAGCTAATTTTGCAACAAATAAGTTAGACGGAACAAAACTTTCTCCTTATATTACTGTTAAAGCGAAACTTAATGAAACAGATGAGTTTTTAATAGAGGGTTTGGGTGTAGACTGTAAAGTTTACACAGGAGATTATTACACAATTAGCACTTTGCCTTATACAGCAATAAATCAAGATGAAAATGGTGAGTTTGTATATAAATTAATAGATAATAAGCTAGTTAAGATGTATGTTGAAACAGGTAAAGAGATTGGGAATTTAACAGAAATAAAAAACGGAATAACAAAAGAAGATATAATAATGGATAACTCTACAGCGGTAAATGCAAACGCAATTATAAAGGTGAGTAAATGACTACGTTAAAAATTATTATAGGCAATATGAAATGCAACAAAATTAAATATATAATAACAATTTTAAGCGTTATTATAAGTATAGGGTCAGTTTTACTTATATCTATAATGAGTTCAACAGGCAAAAACCTAATGGAGTTAAAATTAAAAGAGTCAGGTGTAAATAGTTTGTTTGTGAAAAGCTCATTTGTAGATTTAGTATATAAAGATATTTTGACTTTAAAAAGCAATTTCGATCAAATATCAAAAATTTCTCCATTTATGCCAGAAAAAGGTCGGATTGATGTAAGAGGTGAAAAAAAAGATGCAATATTGTGGGGTGCAAATGAAGATACTGGAAATTTAGTCGGTACTAAAACAATATATGGACGAGATTTAAACAAAAATGATGTTATACAAAATTTAAATGTTTGTGTTATAGATAAAAAACTAGCTTTTAATATGTATGGTCGTGAAAATGTTATTGGTAAAAATATAGATATATTAATTGGTGAAACTACTATATCTTTTGAAGTTGTTGGCGTTATGGATGTATCTAATAATATAATGCATATGGTTATTTCAGATTATTTAGAAAACTTTATATACATACCTTTTTCTACAATGAAAGAAAAAGGTAATTACAAAAGTTTTACTAGTATTGCTTTTTCTTTAAAGGACAACAATTTAAATATAACAAAAGATATAGAAAAACTTATGAGCCTAGATAAAAATGACAATATTAAGGTAAGTAACTTCGTAGAAGGGTTAGATATAGTAAATGATATTTTTGCATTAAGCACATCTGTCCTTACATTAATTGCTTTAATATCTGTTTTTGTTTCAGGTCTTATGATTATGATGGTGATGGTGACATCGGTAAAAGAAAGAACCTTAGAAATAGGTATAAAGAAAGCGTTAGGAGCAAAACAACAGGATATTTTAAAAGAGTTTATATTAGAAGCTTTATTAATATCTATTGTTGGTTTTGTTATATCATTTATTTTTGTATGTAGTTTTTTATATTTAATTTTAATGCAATTTAATGTAGCATTGGTTTTAGATTTTAAATTTATCATAAATATTTTTTTAATAACTTTATCCATTGGTGTAATTTTTAGTAGTTACCCGTCCTATAAAGCTTCTAAACTAAGTCCAGCGGAAGCTTTTAGAAAATAGAAGTACTTAATGTTTTATTTAGGTACTTTTATTTTTTTAAAAAAAGAGGTATAATAGATTTAAATTTATATTTTGGTGGTAAAAATGAATAATATTTTAATTTTAATAGATAGCAGAATCCATCGTTTTTCAAAAGGACAAAAAAAAATAGCAAATTATGTTTTATCATACTATGATAAAGCGGCTTTTATGACGGCCTCTCAACTTGCAAATGAAGTGAATGTATCAGATTCAACAGTTGTAAGGTTTGCTACAGAACTTGACTTAGATGGTTACCCATCTTTTCAAAAAGAACTTAAAGAGTTAATTAAGACAAATTTGACATCATCTCAAAGGGTTGAAGTAACAAATAGTATATTTAAAAATGGAGATGTTGTTAAAAAAGTTTTATATAGTGATATTGAAAAAATAAAAAAAACTGCAAATGATATAGACGAGGTTGACTTTAAAAATGCAGTAAGTGCAGTTTTAAATAGCAAAGATATTTATATTGTTGCTTCACGTAGTTCTTTTGCTTTATCTAACTTTTTTTATTATTATATGAAAATGATGTTTTGTAATGTTTATCTTATAAATGCAGTTAGCACAAATGTGGTTTTAGAAGAGATTATTGATATATCATCTAAAGATTTACTCATAGGCATCACATTTCCTAGGTATTCAAAGGCAACAATAAAAGGTGTAAGGTACGCCAAAAGTAAAGATGCTAAAATTTTAAGTATTACTGATGGTTTAAACTCACCTATTTGCGATTATAGTGATTATAACTTACTTTGCAATAGTGATATGACTTCTTTTGTTGACTCATTAGTTTCACCTATGAGTGTAATAAATGCCTTATTAGTGTGTTTAGGGCATGAAAAAAGTGAAGAGTTACAAAAGAGATTTAATAAATTAGAAGATATTTGGAATAGAAATGATATTTATAGTAAAGATGATTATATCATTGGGAGAGAAGACGTTTGATGAAAAAATATGATGTTATAATAATAGGAGCAGGCTCAGCAGGTTTGATGTGTGGCAGGAGACTTGCTGAAGGTGGAAAAAATGTACTTTTAATTGAAAAAATGAACAGAGTAGGTAAAAAACTTTTAATATGTGGTAAAGGCAGGTGTAATGTTACTAATAATAGTGATGTTGAAAGTTTTATGAAAAACATAAAATCTAATATGAAGTTTATGTACAGTGCGTTATATAATTTTACACCTTATGATACAATGAATTTTTTTGAAAATAAAAATATACCATTAAAAACTGAAAGAGGTAATAGAGTTTTTCCTGTTAGTGATAAATCTTCAGATATTGTGGACTGCTTAAAAGATACTATTGAAAAAAATGGTGGAAGTATAATGTTAAATACAACAGTTAGTGATATTTTAACTGTTGATAACAAAATTATTGGCGTAAAATGTGATAATGGAACAACTTTAGATTGTGAAAATTTAGTAATTTGCACAGGTGGACTTAGTTATAAAGCGACAGGATCTACTGGTGACGGGTATATTTTTGCTAAAAAAACTGGACATACTATAAAAAATACAATGCCTGCATTAGTTCCTTTACAAATCAATGATAGAGATTGCATAGACCTACAAGGGTTATCTTTAAAAAATGTAACATTATCATTAATAAATAAAAGTAAAAACAAAGTTTTATATAAAGAACTAGGGGAGTTAATGTTTACACATTTTGGTGCCACTGGCCCTTTAATATTAAGAAGTAGTTTTTATTTGGACTATAAAGATATTAAAAATCATAAAATATCTATAGACCTAAAACCTGGGCTAGATCTTAAAATGCTGGATACAAGAATTTTAAGAGATTTTGATGAAAATATAAATAAAATTTTTGCAAACTCTTTAAATAAACTTTTGCCTAAAAAAATCATACCTATAATAATCAAAAAAAGTGGTATTGATGAAAATAAAAAGGTTAATGAGATAACAAAAGAAGAGAGACAAAATCTTTTACAAGAAATAAAAAACTTTTCTTTTTCTATTGATGATTTAAGACCTATTGATTACGCAATTGTAACAAGAGGAGGTGTTTCTGTTAAAGATATAAACCCTTCAACAATAGAGTCAAAGTTAATTAAAAATTTGTATTTTGCAGGCGAAGTTATAGACGTAGATGCTTACACAGGTGGGTTTAATTTACAAATGTCTTTTGCTACAGCTGTTTTGGCTGCAGAGAGCATATTGGGGGTATAAAATGCAAATTTCAATAGATGGTCCTGCTGGTGCAGGTAAAAGCACTATAGCTAAAAAGTTATCGCAAAAGTTAGGGTTTGTTTATGTTGATACAGGTGCATTTTACAGAACATTGGCGTATTATTTTTTTGAAAACAATATAAACTATGAAGATATAGAAAACATAAAAAATAGTTTAAAAAACATAAAAATTGATGTTAGTTGGGAAAATGGCATACAAACAATGTTTTTAAACGAAAGAAGCATAAATGACAAAATAAGAACAAATGAAATTTCATCTATAAGTTCTAGTATATCGGTACATAAAGAGATTAGAAATTTTTTAATAGATATACAGCGTGAAATAGCAAATAAAAATAATGTAGTTATGGACGGTAGGGATATAGGTACGGTGGTTTTACCTAATGCAGATTACAAATTTTTTCTAACTGCATCTGTTGAAAAAAGAGCTCTAAGAAGGTTAGGTCAACTTAGAAAAAAAGGCGAGACGGCATATTTTAAAGATGTTGTACGAGAAATCAAAAAAAGAGATTATAGAGACTCTACAAGAGAAATAGCTCCATTAAAAAGAGATGAAAATGCAGTTTTAGTGGATAATAGTAAGTTATCTTTACAAAAAACGATAAAAAAAATGCTTGAAATAATAAATAAAAACGAGGATTAGACTATGTTTAGAAACATATTTGTAAATACGATTAGGCTTATAATTAAGGGTGTTGTTAACATTTTATTTAGAATTAAGGTAGTAGGAAAAGAAAATATCCCTAAAAAAGGCAATTATATATTTTGCAGCAACCATATAAGTAATTTAGATCCATTTGTATTATTTTGTTTTATGAAAAATAACACACTATATTTAGCTAAAAAAGAAATTTTTAAATCTAAAATTTTAAGTCCAATATTTTATTATCTAGGAGGTGTACCAATAGATAGAGGCAATGGGGATATGGAAACGATTGAAAAATGTATAAATGAAATAAAAAATGGCAAAAGTTTATTAATGTATCCAGAGGGAACAAGGTCTATAAGTGGTGAAATGGGTAGATTTAAAAGTGGTGCCATTTATTTAACGAAGGAAGCAAAAGCAGATATTGTACCAATTGGAGTGAAAAAATGTGCTGAAAAAATAGGCGTTTTCAGTAAATACGAAGTATCTTTTGGAAAAGTTATAAAGTACGAAGATTTAGGTTTAAATACAGATGATAGAAGAGCATTAAGAGATGCTAAAATAATTTTACAAAACACAGTAAAAAGCTTAATTGAGAAAGAGGGTTAAAATTTGAGCATAGAAGTTGCAGAAACAGCCGGATTTTGTTTTGGAGTGGATAAAGCAGTCGAAACAGTATCTAGGCTTTTGGAAGAAGGGTATAAGGTAGCAACACTTGGACCTATAATACATAATAAATGGGTTGTCGAAGAATTTAAGAAAAAAGGTGTAGTTGTTATCGATGACATAAAAGACTGTCCAGATGGTTATACTATTATTATTAGATCGCATGGAGTTTCAAAGGAAATTTATGAAGATATTGAAAATAATAACTTAAATTATAATGATGGAACTTGTCCATATGTTAAAAAGATACATAAAATTGTTGAAGAAGAATCAAAGACAAAAACAATTTTTATAGCGGGTGATAAAAGTCATCCAGAAATAATTGGTATAAATGGATATTGTAATAATAAAGCCTTTATATTTGAGGATATTGAGGATCTTGAAGCGGAAATAAATAGCTTAGAAGATAAAAATATTCCAATAGTATTAGTGGCACAAACAACATTTAATATTAATAAATGGCAAATATTTTTAGAGTTTATAAAAAAACACTGTACAAATGTTAAAATATTTGATACAATATGTAGTGCAACTACTGAACGTCAGATAGAAGCTATGGAAATGGCAAGAAATAATGACGTAATGATTGTTGTTGGTGGGTTACATAGTTCTAACAGTAGAAAATTAAAAGATGTTTGTAGCAAATACACAACTACGTATCTTATAGAAGATGTTACAGATTTAAAAACATTAGATTTTGGTAATGCACAAAAAATTGGAATTACAGCTGGTGCTTCAACACCAGATGCTATAATCAAGGAGGTGCTCAGTAATATGAGTGATAAATTAGACGTTATGGAAAGTGAAGATTTTTGTTTTGAAAAAGCTTTGGAGGATTCACTAACACCTGTGCATAGAAATCAGTACATTAAAGGCGTAGTTACAGCTGTTTCTGCAAATGAAGTACAGTTGGATATAGGCAGGAAACATACTGGTATTATACATGTATCAGAGCTTACAAATGATAGTTCACTGTCAACAAAAGATGTTGTCAAAAAGGGCGACGAAATAGAAGTAATGGTTTTAAAAGTAAATGACTTAGAAGGTACAGTAATGCTTTCTAAAAAGCGTGTAGATGCAGTTAATAACTTTAGCCAATTAGTAGATGCTTATGATCAAGAAGAGGTTCTAGATGGTAAAGTTACTGATGTAGTAAAGGGTGGAGTTTTAGTTTTAACTAAAGGTATGAAAGTTTTCGTGCCAGCCTCACAACTGTCATTGAAACGTATTGAAAATATAGATACTTTTAAAAATGCAGAAGTAAAAATGCAACTTATAGATATCGATAAAAGTAAAAAACGTGCAATAGGTTCAATAAAGGTTCTTTTAGAAGTTGAAAAAAGAGAAAAACAAGATAGTTTTTGGGCTGTGGTAAAAGAAGGTCAAGTATTTAAAGGTGAAGTTAAGTCTTTAAAAAACTATGGTGCATTTATAGATTTGGGTGGCATTGATGGTATGGTTCACATATCCGAGTTATCTTGGTCTAAAATAAAGCATCCTAAAGACATTTTAAATGTTGGACAGATTGTACAAGTTTATATAAAAGATTTAGATAGAGAGCAAAGAAAAATCTCATTAGGTTATAAAAAAGTTACAGATAATCCTTGGGTTATTGCAGAAACTAAATTTAGTGTTGGTGATATTGTACCTGCCAAAGTTGTTTCATTAACAACATTTGGAGCTTTTGCAGAAATTGTTGGAGGCGTTGAAGGTTTAATACACATATCACAAATAGATAATAAAAAAATAAATAAAGTGTCAGATGCTTTAACAATTGATCAAGAAGTTACAGTTAAAATAATAGAGTTAGACTTTGCAAATAAAAGAGTTAGCTTATCAATAAGAGCATTATTAGAAGAAACAGAAAAAGAAGAAGAAAGACAAATTGTTGACAATTATAACAAGAGTGTCGAAGAAAATTAATAAAAAAAGAACATTTTAAAATGTTCTTTTTTTATTTGTTTATAAATATATTGTAATTATTAGATTATTCAAAATTTTCTAATAATTCTTTTTTTATATTAAAAACTTTGTTAGATAAATCAACATAGTATTTGTGAGGGTGCTCAAACCTTTTAACTTCATCCCAAATTGTTGCAACCTCATTAGAACAATAATTTCTAATTTCTTCAATGTCAGGTAATTTATAAACTAACTTACCGTTTGAGAATATTTGATGATGTAAATTTTCTAAATATATATTAGTTAATTTTTTCTTACGCCACGTTGCGTTTGGATCAAAAATTTCGATTTCAGTTAAATCATGGACAAATTCATCATAGTTGCAAAGGTAGTCTGCTAATGACATATTTGTTTCTTTATTTTTTATTCTATAAAGCTTTTTAAAGCTAGGGGTAGAAATTTTTTCTAATGTTTCGCTAACTTTTATTTTAGGTATTATGTTTCCGCCTTTTTCTATAGCCACAAGTTTATAAACAACACCTAAAACAGGGTTAGCGCTACTAGTTATTAAATTTTCACCAACTCCAAATCCGTCGACAAATGCACCTTGTAACATTATATCTCTAATTAAATACTCATCTAAAGAGTTTGATACAGTAATTTCAACATCGCTAAAACCAGCCTTATCTAACATTTGTCTTGCTTGTTTTGATATATAGGCTAAATCTCCGCTATCTATTCGTATACATTGGGGTCTTTTGTTCAATGGTTTAAGAACATCATTAAAAACCTTTATAGCATTTGGGATACCAGACTTTAAGGTGTTGTAAGTATCTACTAATAAAGTGCAGTTATCTGGGTATGTGGATGCATAGGCATGAAATGCTTCATATTCACTATCAAACATTTGAACCCAACTATGGGCCATAGTACCAAATGTAGGAACATTAAAGTCACGACCACTTATTGTACAAGATGTACCATGGCAACCTCCGATATAGGCGGCTCTTGAGCCTAAAATGGCACTATCGTAACCTTGTGCACGTCTTGTGCCAAATTCAAAAACTTTTTTTCCATTTGCACTACGAACTAGTCTATTAGCTTTAGTTGCGACTAAAGTTTGATGGTTAATACTTAAAAGAGTTATAGTTTCTATTAATTGAGCTTCAATAATAGGACCTTTAATTGTCATTATAGGCTCATTTGGGAAAATAGGGGTACCTTCTTTAATTGACCATATATCACATGAAAATTTAAAATTTTTCAAATAATCTAAAAAATTTTCAGTAAATAAGTTTTTGTTTTTTAGATATTTAATATCGTCATCTGTAAATTTCAAGTTTTGTATATTATAAACTAATTGTTCAAGACCTGCAAAGATACAAAAACCACCATTATCAGGGTTTTTTCTATAATATACATCAAAAATACATATAGTATCTTTAAATTGATTTTTTAAATATCCATTCGACATTGTTAATTCGTAGAAATCCATAAGCAATGTTAAATTACGGGGTAAATTCAAAGCAGACATAAAAACTCCTAAAATTTAATTAGCTATATACATATCATTTACAGCTAAAGAGGGTGAACCGTACTGATTATTTATTGAGGGTAGGTCAAAATACAAATCATTACCTACCGATTGAACCTTTTTTAATATATCATAAAAATTATCAGATAAAATAAAATTATTTATAGGATAGGAAATTTCTCCATTTTCTATATAAAATCCAGAGGCTTCAAGAGAAAAGTCACCGGTATTTGGATTAGTACCAGAATGCAAGCCTTTTAAACTAGTTATAAATATACCTGTTTCTATATTTTGAAACATTTGTTTTTTTGTTGTAATACCTTTTTTTATATAAAAAACACAAGGTGAGATTGATATATTAGATGTTGGTGAGTCTTTAAAGCCATTACCAGTACTTTTTTTGTTTAATTTATGGGACATTCTATTATTATACAGCAGAGTGTTTAAAGTACCATTTTTAATGATGTATTTACTTATAGTTTTTACACCTTCATCATCAAAGGGGCAGTTAAAGCTAGCATCTTTCAACCCACCACTATCAATTATAGAAATTAAAGAAGAAGCAACATTACTACCTTCTTTGTCTTTAAATAAAGAGATACCTTTATAAGCGTTTTCACTTGAAAAGACTACATTAAAAGCTTGTAACAAATCACAGACAACATTGTTTTTTAAAACTGTTATATATTTTTGAGTTTTTATGGGTTGCGGGCTAATTGTTTTAATTGTGTTTATACTTGATATACGTGCAGTTTTTTTATAGTTTAAGTCATTTAAACTTTTGCCCCAACTATAATTAAAGTTATTGTAAGTTTCTCCATTTTCAGTAGCGGTAGAACTTACATATAAAAACTTATTTGAGTATGACCTTGTTTTATTTATGCCATTGCTATTTATTATAGAAATTTTAGATATAGTTTCTTTAAAGCTACAATTTGAAATTTTAGATATTTTTTTACTATAACTTAATGCTTCAAACTCGGCTCTTACTAAAAGGTCAGAAATATCATCATATGTTGATAAAGTATATGGCTCAAAATTGTAGATATGGTCTGTATCTGCATGTAAAAATTCAGAAAAGTCTGGCTGTAAAAAACCACTATTATTAATCGCTGTTTCTACAAGTCTTAAAGCTTCAGACTCATTAAAAAATGTAGTTGAGGATGAGCCAGATTTATTGTCAATTATACATTTGAAATAACAAACTTGGGATATATTAGCAGAGTAATTTTTTATTTGGCTTTTATAACATGACATAGATTGGGACTCTGTTTTATTATGATATATATAAAAATCTGTTAAATTTAAATTTTTAGATTTTTCTAATAAAATATCTTTAAATTGTTCAAAAGTCATTTTGTACCACCTACCGTAATTTCTTTAACTCTTATTAAAGGTTGACCAACATTGGTTGGTATGTTACCGCTGCTACTTCCGCAAACACCTTGGGCCAACGATAAATTATCACTTACCATATCTATATTTTTTAAAATTTGACTGCCTCTACCAATTAAACTAGCTCCAAAAACAGGATGCTGAATTTCACCTTTTACAATTAAATATCCTAGCGCAACAGAAAAATTAAACTCACCAGTTATTGGGTTAACTTGGCCACCACCCATTTTTTTAGCGTAAATCCCATAATCTATTGATTTTATAATATCATCTTTTTTATCTTCGCCAGGTGCAATAAAAGTATTTGTCATACGTGAAGTAGGTGCAAATTTATAACTTTGACGTCTACCATTACCTGTATCCATAAGGTTTAATTTTTTTGCATTTAAACTATCTAACATAAAGCTTTTTAATATGCCATTTTTTATTAAAATATTTTTTTGACTTTTTTTACCTTCATCATCAATGTTAGTACTACCCCAAGCATTAGGTATTGTACCATCATCTATGGCTGTAACTTTTTCGTTAGCAATTTGTTGGTTTAATTTATCTGTAAATTCGCTGTTACCTTGAGCAACTTGCTCTCCTTCTAAAGAGTGACCGCAGGCCTCATGAAAAATAACTCCACCAAACCCATTTTCAATAGATACAGGCATTTTACCTGCTGGACAAGGTTTTGATTTTAGCATTAAAACAGCAGTTTTCGCAATATTAGTTGAAAAGTTTTCTATATTAAAGCTATCGTAAAACTCCATACCACAACTTGCACCTGGAGCCTCTGTGATACTTTGATTAATAATACCATCACTAGCTGTACAGTTTACGTATATCCTTGTTTTTATTCTATTGTCTTCTTTGTAGAGACCGTTACTGTTTGCAATTAAAATGTTACTTGTTATATCTGACATTGAGGCTGTAATAATTTTAACTTTAGTATCAAAATTTAAACCAACATCATGTATGTTTTTTAAAATATCAATTTTTTTACTTATTAAAAAATCCAAAGGTTTAATTAAAACAGGAGATATATTTATAACATTTTGCTTATTCAAATAAACAGTATTGAAATCTTTAATTTCACCAACGGATAAGGACACAGTTTTTGCAAGGTTTAATAAAGACTCATATGAAATATCATTTGTACTTGCATAAACTGATTTCAAATTTTTAATAACCCTGATACCAGCGCCTATAGACCTTGAATTTATAATACTATCTGTAATTTTTTGTGTATATACAATTTTGTTTTCTGTAGTATTTTCAAAAAATATTTCAGAAAAATCGCCACCTGTAGATAACGCAGCAGACAATATGTTTTCTATTTCTGATTTTTTAAGCATTGTACCTCCATAAATAAAACTTTTAAAACATATAAAAATATGATATTATTATACTACAATAGTGTATACAAAACAATAAAAACAAGAGTTATTATTGAATGTACTAAAGGATATTTATGATTAAATTAAGAGATATTTATGATTTTTTAAAATTAGAGCTTAAAGATGGTGAAATTATAGATTATAAATTTGAAAACAATCAAATTTTTGAATTTGTTTTTGGATTCAAAGCAATTTTTATAAATGATAATATAAATATTTTAGATGAAAATGATGAAAAAATTTTAAAATACAAAAAACTGGTAAAAGAGCGTATAGAAAAGACTCCACTTCAATATATTTTAGGTCAATGGGATTTTTATAATTTAACCTTTTTAGTAGGTGAAGGTGTTTTAATTCCAAGGCAAGATACGGAAATAATAATAGATGTTGTAATATCATTAAATATAGAAAAAGATATTAATGTATTAGATATTTGTAGTGGCTCTGGATGTATTGGTATAACGATTGAAAAAAATATAGATATAGATAATTTGATTTTAGTTGAAAAAAGCAAAGAAGCATTTAAATATTTAGATAAAAACATTAAATTAAATGAGTCTAGAGCAAAAGCTTTTAATGTTGACTTGATAGGTTTTGAAGATGAGTTATTGGATGGCTTTTTTGACATAGTTGTAAGCAACCCTCCTTATATTTCGAAAAATGATATGGAAAACCTTTCAGATGAAGTAAAAAAAGAGCCAGAAGAGGCACTATATGGCGGTGAAGATGGCTTGTTTTTTTATAGATATATAAGTGTAAACTATTATAAAGTTTTGAAAAAAGGTGGTTTTTTAATCTTAGAAATTGGGTTTGATCAAAAAGATGACGTTATTAATATTGTTAAAGACAACGGCTATAAAAATATAGAAGTAATTAAAGATTTAGCGGGTAATAATAGAGTTTTAAAATGTCAAAAATAGATAATTTAAAAAGTTGATTTTAATTTTAAATTATAATATAATTGTTTTAGTAATTATTAAAGAAATAAGATGGAGGCTGAAAATGGCTTTAGATAAACAAAAAGCTCTTGAGACAGCTCTTTTACAAATTGAGAAGCAATTTGGTAAAGGTGCTGTTATGAAACTTGGGCAAAATAATGAGATGAACATAGATGTTATACCTACAGGCTCTTTAACATTAGATTTAGCTTTGGGCATAGGTGGTTTGCCAAAAGGTAGAATAGTTGAAATATATGGACCTGAAAGTTCTGGTAAAACAACAGTTGCATTACATGTTATAGCAGAGTCTCAAAAAAAAGGTGGAATTGTAGCTTTTGTTGATGTTGAGCACGCATTAGATCCAGTTTATGCTAAAGCTATAGGTGTTGACATTGATACATTACTAGTATCTCAGCCAGACACAGGAGAGCAGGCGCTTGAAATTTGCGAAGCATTAGTAAGGTCTGGCGCAGTTGATGCAATTGTAATTGACTCTGTAGCAGCTATGGTGCCTAGAGCAGAAATTGAAGGCGAAATGGGTGACACACATGTTGGCTTACAGGCTAGGTTAATGTCTCAAGCGTTGAGAAAGTTAACTGGTGTTATTTCTAAGTCTCACTGTGTAGTTATTTTTATAAACCAATTGAGAGAAAAGGTTGGCATAAGTTATGGCAACCCAGAAACTACGCCAGGGGGAAGAGCACTTAAATTTTACTCTTCTGTTCGTTTAGATGTAAGGCGTATTGAAACTTTAAAAAGTGGTACAGATATGATAGGAAATAAAACTAGGTGTAAAGTAGTTAAAAATAAAGTTGCACCACCTTTTAAAGAGGCGATTTTTGACATAATGTATGGTGAAGGTATTTCTAAAGAAGGTGAAATTTTAGATTTAGCTGTACAAATTGATATTATTAAAAAAAGTGGAGCATGGTTTAGCTATAATGATGAAAAATTAGGACAAGGCAGAGATAATGTAAAACTTTTATTTAAAGAAAATAAAGAGTTAAAAGAAGAAATCGAAAAATTGATTAGGGATAATGCAGATAAGATTTATCCAGATAGAATAAACAAAAAGACAGCTAAAACAGCAGAAGAGTTAAAAGAATCAGTAGTAGAAGTGGTTGAAGAAGAAAAGCCTAAAACAAAAAAAAGAGCATCTAAGATAGATATAATAGTAGACGATGAATAAAGTTAAGATAACAGATATAAAAATGACTAAAAAGGGAAGATATAGCATATTTACAGATGGTGAATATGCTATATCTATCGATGACGAAACATTAATTAAAAGTAAAATTAAAATTGGTGATTTTATAGATTATGATAAATTTATTGTAATACATAAAAACAGCGAATATAAAAAATGTTTAAACAAAGGTTATGATATTTTAAGTTATAGGCCTCACTCTATTAAAGAAATTAAAGAAAAATTGTTAAAGTTTTACGATGAAGAGACTATTTTAAAAGCGATAGAAAAACTTTTAGATTTAAAGCTTTTAAATGACGAAGATTTTTGTAAAATGTACTTAGATAGTCTTATAAGAAAAGGCAAAAGTTCAAAAAGCACAATAGAGTATGAGCTTAGAAAAAAAGGTATTGACATTTATATTATAGAAGATTGTTTAAGTAGTATTGTAATTGACGATAGTGAGCGAGTTAAAAATTTAGTTTTAAAAAAATATAAAACAAAAATTTTAAATGGTGAAATAGATAAAGTTAGAAATGCCTTACTTAGAAACGGTTATAACTGGCAAAATGTCAAGGATGGTATAAATATTGCTATTGAGGAGATTAATAAAGAAAATGACATATAAAGTTGGGTTGGCATCTCTAGGTTGTCCTAAAAACCAAGTAGATGCAGAAATGCTTTTATCAGATGTATCTTTAAGTAATAAATATATAGTTACTAATGATAATAATGAGGCAGATATTATAATAATTAATACTTGCAGTTTTATAGAAGATGCAAGAAAAGAATCTATAGATTGCATTTTAGAGTATTGTGACTTAAAAAAAACAACAAACCTACAAAAGGTTGTTGTAGCGGGTTGTTTAGCTGAAAGATATAAAGAAGAAGTGAAAAAAGAAATACCAGAAATAGATGCTGTAATTGGTATTGGTAGTAATAAGGATATTATAAAAGCCTTAGATACAATAATGGATGGCGATAACTTTATGGGGTTTGGTGAAAAGTCTGATTTATCTATATCAGGCTCTAGAATGATTACTACACCGAAACATTATGCATATGTAAAAATTAGTGAGGGTTGTAATAAAACTTGTGCTTTTTGTGCGATACCGTCTATAAGAGGCGAATTTAGAAGTAGAACTATTGAAGATATTGTTTTAGAAGTAGAAAACTTGGCAAAATTAGGTGTAAAAGAGTTGTTAGTTGTATCACAAGATACAACTAAATATGGGTTTGATATTTACGGAGAAGTAAGGTTATCAAAATTACTTAAAGAGGTTTGTAAAGTAGAAGGTATAGTTTGGGTTAGAGTAATGTACTGTTATCCAAATGATATGACTGATGAGATATTAGAAACAATTAATAATGAAGATAAAATTGTGAAATATTTAGAAATACCGATACAACATGTAGATGAAACAGTGCTTAAAAATATGCGTCGTGGTGGCAATATAAATACAATGACTAGTTTAATTCAAAATTTAAGAAACAAAGTAAAAGGTATTGCCATAAGGACTAGCTTTATTGTTGGGTTTCCTTATGAAAGCGATAAAAGTTTTGAAAGTTTACATCAATTTATTAAAGATATGAAGATAGATAGGGTCGGTTTTTTTAGATATTCAAAAGAAGAGGGCACTAAAGCATATGGTTATGACGAGCAGATAGATGAAGATATAAAAGAAAAACGATTAAATTTATTAATGACCGAACAAAGTTTTATTATGGAAAGGTCTAACAAAGATAAGGTTGGTAAAACTTTTAAAGTTATAGTTGATGAGCTTACAGACAATGAAAATGAAAAATTGTATATTGGTAGGACTATGTATGACGCACCTTTAATTGACGGAAAAGTTTATATAAAAGACAACGGAAATATAAAGATAGGTGAGTTTTACGATGTTATAATAAAAGACTTTGACCAATATGACTTATACGGAGATGTAATAAAAGGAGTATAGCAGATATGAATTTGCCTAATAAACTTACAATACTAAGGGTGCTTATGGTACCAGTGTTTGTATTTTTCTTACTAAATACAACTATGAAAAACAATTATTTATACGCTAACATTGTTTTTATATTGGCAAGTTTAACAGATGCTTTAGATGGTTATATTGCTCGCAAATATAACTTGATAACTAATTTCGGAAAGTTTTTAGACCCATTGGCAGATAAAATATTGGTGGCAGCGGCTTTAATTTGTTTTATTGAACTAAAAATAGCGCCTAGTGTTGCAGTTTTAATAATAATATCAAGAGAGTTTATAGTATCAGCGTTAAGGCTTGTGTCAAACGATTCAGGAGTTGTAATACCTGCTAATATTTGGGGTAAAATTAAAACGATTTTACAAATGGTTTTAATTGTAGTTATTTTAACTTTATGTCAAATAGTTAAAAACGGTGCAGATATAAATATAGAAATTATAAGTAGTTATTTGGTATGGTTTTTAGCTTTAATAACGTTTATATCGGGGTTAACTTATTTATACGATAGTAGAAAAATAATAGATGTTAATAATTAGCATATAAAAATAATATATATTATTATAAATATTTTTAGTCTTTACAAAATATATATATATATGTTAATATGTTGCTATATAATAAAAACTTTGATCAGAAGAGTAGTTTTAAAAAGAATAGTAGAGATTAAGTCGAATTTGCTGAAATGACTTATTATGATTTTTGATATGAAGTGCATCTGTGAGTTTTATAGGGCGAAAATATGTAGCTTTATACGGGTTATTTCGTTATAAATAAAAAGTTATAAATCGAAGTGGAACCGCGTTTATTAATCGCCTTCGTCTATTTTAGACGTGGGCTTTTTATTTTGGAGGTAATTATATGAAAATATACAACACGCTTACAAGGAAAAAGGAAGAGTTAATACCGTTAGAAAAAGGTAAATTTAAAGTTTATGTTTGTGGTCCGACAGTGTATAACTTTATACATATAGGAAATGCGAGACCTATATGTGTTTTTGATACTTTAAGAAAATATTTAGAGCATAATGGTAACGATGTTACTTTTGTACAAAATTATACAGATATTGATGATAAGATTATAAATAAAGCAAATCAAGAAAATGTAAGTTTTAACGATATTGCAACAAAATTTATTAAAGAATTTGAAATTGATTCAAATGGTTTAAATATAAAGCCTGCAACAATACATCCAAAAGCAACTGAAACTATAGACCAAATTATTGAGATTATTGAAACTTTAATAAATAAAGATTTTGCATATATTTCAGAAAACGGTGATGTCTATTTTAGGTCTAAAAAGTTCAAAGATTATGGTAAACTTTCAAACATGCCAATTGATAATTTAGAGCTAGGTGCGAGAATAGGTTTAGGTGATATGAAAGAAGATCCATTGGATTTTGTACTTTGGAAAGCAGCAAAAGAAGGTGAGCCTTATTGGAGCAGTCCATTTAGTAATGGTAGACCTGGTTGGCATATTGAATGCTCTGCAATGATAAAAAAACATTTAGGTGAAACTATAGATATACATTGTGGAGGGCAAGACCTTGTTTTTCCACATCACGAAAATGAAATTGCCCAAAGCGAATGTGCAAATGGTAAAGAGTACGCTAGATATTGGATGCATAACGGTTATATAAATATTGATAATAAAAAAATGTCAAAATCTCTAAACAACTTTTTTACAACAAGAGATGTTGCAGAAAAATATGGCTATGAAGCAATTAGATTTTTAATGCTGTCATCTCATTATAGGACGCCAATAAATTATAGTATTATATCAATAGAGCAAAGTATAGCAGCATTAAATAGATTAAAAAATTGCAAAGAGCTTTTACAATCAAATATAGAAAATGCAAGCCAAGGTAAAGAAGTTGCTTTAATTAAAATTAAAGATACATTAATCACTAATTTTTATAAAGCTATGGATGATGATTTAAATACAGCAGATGCTATATCTTATTTATTTGATTTTGTTAAAGATACTAATACTATTTTAAATGGGGATTTAAAACAAAGCAAAGAATCTTTAGAAATTGCATTAAATATTTTTAATGAGTTATGTTATATTATAGGTATATTACAAAAAAATGAAAACAATAGTATTGATGATGAAATAAAAGAGTTGATAGATCAACGTCAAAAAGCGAGAGAAAACAAAGATTATAGTAAGTCAGATGAAATTAGAGATAAGCTAAAAGAAATGGGTGTCACATTAAAAGACACACAAAATGGCGTAACTTATACAATATCTAAATAAATAAAACCCACCTTTTTATATTTAAAAGGTGGGTTTTATTTTGTAAAGTTTTTAAAACATATTAACTATAAAATAATGACTATTCTTAATTTAATTTGTTATAATTAAATTAAGATTTCATAAAATATACTTTTATTTAAGATATTTTTTTTACTATAATCAAATAAAAAGACTTTTTTATTAGTATCATTCAGATTATCAAGAGGGCTAAAATCGAAAACTTCAATATGGATATTTTTGTTAAGTTGTTTTATGTCTAAGTCGTTTAAATGAGGTAATAAATTTTTCGCTTTATTATCTATTAAAGTTTTAATAAGCTCTTTATTTGAGTCGAATAAACTTGGGTATAGCCAATTTATATGTTTATTTATTTTTTCAAAACATAGCATATCAAACCTTATACAAGAAGATAATTTTTCAAAACACATATTATTTTTCACACCATAGTCAAAAAGAACTTTATAGCTATTTTCTTTTGATAAACTTTGGTTATATCCGTTATATTTATAAAATTTAGATAAATCCTCGAAAAAGTCAAAAGGGGAATTGAAAATTTGTTGTAAATATCTTAAAGTATAGGTATATCTATTAGAGTTATGATATTTATCAATGATATCTTCAAAAACTTTTAAAAATTTAACTTCACTATATGATAAATATGGGTTATACAAAATTTCATAGGGCGGGTTTGGGTCTGATATAATTTTATAAATATGACTATCGTTATAAAGTGGAGATCCCTTCAAAAGTTTTAGAAACCCTACTTGTAATTGGTTTGGATTCAAACTATAAACATCGTTAAAAGACTTTTTGAAAGATAAATAATTTTCATTTGGCAACCCTATAATTAAATCTAAATGTTGGTGTATATTACCGTATTTATTAATTTCATTTACAACTGTACATATTTTTTCAAAATCACTTGGTCTATTTATAATCTTAGCTACATCTTCATTTGTTGTTTGAACACCAATTTCAAATTGAATTAACCCGTCGCGTGCATTTTTAAGTAATTTAATACTTTCGTTATCTAAAAGAATTGCAGCAATCTCACAATGAAAATTGGTAATGCCGTTGTCATTATCTATAAGAAACTGCCAAATTTCCATGGCTCTTTTAGGGTTAAAATTAAATGTTCTATCAACAAATTTAACTTGTTTTACGTTTTTCTTAAGAAAAATTAAAAGATGCTCTTTAACAATGTCTAAGCTTACTTTTCTTACTTTCTTATCTAAAGATGACATACAATAACTACACAAATAAGGGCAGCCCCTACTTGTTTCATAGTATATTATTTTGTTTTTAAGAATATCAAAATCTTCATTGTCATATGGAAATGGTAAGGTGTCTAAATCTAAGTATATATTATACTCACTTTCATTATAAGTGCCATCTTCATCTATAAAACAAAGACCTTTTATATTATAAATATCTTTTTCATTCAACATATTTTTCACTATATTTAAAAGTATGTGTTCGCCCTCGTTTTTAATGACTAGAGAAATTTGAGGGTTTTTCAACAAAAAGTTTTTTGTTTCATAAGAAACCTCAGGACCACCGCAAAAAATTTGAGTTGAAGGCGAAATTAATTTTATTGCTTTAGAAACTTTTTCTATAATATCAATGTTCCAGATATATGCAGAAAAGATTATAATATCATAGTCTTCGTTAGTT
>JBOFNA010000047.1:0-1263 GCA_051658665.1 Oscillospiraceae bacterium | reverse complement strand
AAGGAAAAATAAAAATTATAGTAATAAAAAAACAGGAATTTATTTAAAACATATAATGTTAATACAATTTGTTTTTTGTTTATTTATAGTAACAGTATTTAACTTTAGTAATAAGTTGGATATTAAAAATATAAATAATGTTAAAGAAAAGATAAAAACATATTCGCAAGAAAACATTGAATTTGAAATTATTGAAAAATACAAGTCTATTATAGAAAATATTATTGTAAATATCGAAGACAATTTTTCGTTTTTAGATGGTCAAGGAGGTTTTTTTGAACTTAATTCTGAAACCCAAAATTTTATTTCAGTTCCTAAAAAATACACATTTTCGCCAGCTTACATAAGTTACGATTTTGCGTCGCCTTTAGATAATTATAGAGTAACATCTAATTTTGGGTTTAGGGAGCATCCCATAATAAAAGAAACCGATTTTCATACAGGTATTGATTTGGCTGCGTTTGAAAATGAAATTATAAAAGCACCAGCAAATGGAGAAGTTATTGAAGTTGGAGAAAATAAAATATATGGTAAATATTTAAAAGTAATGCACGGAAATAATGTCGAAAGTTTTTATGGCCATTGCAATGAAATTTTGGTAAAAGAGGGGGACTTTGTAAAAGAGGGGGATGAAATAGCAAAAGTTGGAAGTACCGGTATGTCAACAGGAAACCATTTGCATTTTGAAATTAAAGTAAATAACTATACTATAGACCCTTTATACATAATAAAATTTAATTAATATGACTTTACAAATTTCAAGTATAAAAATAAAAATATCTTTTTATTTTTTCTTAATAATGGCATTATTATCAATGTTTCAAAGCAATAAAACTATCATAGCATCGTTGTTTTTTGTTGTTTTACACGAAGTATCTCACATAATTGCAATGATTATAAATGGAGAAAAAGTAAATTGCATAACATTACTTCCTTTTGGGGTTAAAATAGTAAAAAATGATAGCGTTAAATATGGTTATTGGTCAGAATTTTTTATATATTCAGCAGGACTAATAACTAATTTTACTTTGTTTATAATATTTTTATTTTTATTTTTAAATTATAATAAAGATATTTTTTTATTAATTTCTTTTATAAATTTTTATTTATTTTTATTTAATATATTACCAATAAAGGTATTAGATGGAGGTAATATATTAAGGATAATTTTAATAAATAGAGTTGGGTTATACAAAGGCGAAAAGATTGCATTTTATATATCTTTAATAATATCTATTTTAATTTTAATTTTAGGATTTTATT
>JBOFNA010000046.1:0-5850 GCA_051658665.1 Oscillospiraceae bacterium | reverse complement strand
TGAAAATCGGGGTAATTGGCGTGTTTTTATGGATGATTTTCGGATTAATGATATTATTTTATATTTATAAAAATATCCACTTTCAAAATTTTAATACATCATTAATACTTTTTGGTATTTGTGTAATTGCAGCAGTAATACAAACAAACCCTTTATTATTTAGTTTCAGCGGTATGTTTATGGTGTTATTTCTTTTATTAGAGATAGAAAATTTAATTATAGAAAGTCAGTATCTAAAATACTGACTTTTTATAATTTAGTTTTAACTTCTAATGCTACTCCTAAAATTTTATAATTACTATCATTTTTTTTAAATTTAAAATCATTATTTATCATTAAATCATTTTCACAACCTAAATATATAAATTCGTTTTCTTCTCTATATCTTCTTATTAAAATATCTTCATCTTTTTGTGCAAATGCAACTATTTGGCCATTAAAGTTTTCTACACCTTTTTTTATTAAAACTAAACTGTCAATTTTTATACCACTTTTTATCATACTATTATCTTTTATACTTAAATAAAAATAATCACATATATTTAAACGACCATTATGAGGTGCGAATTTATAATCATCTATAAAAATATTATTCTTAAAATTAAACTTACTATAAACAGATATATTATTTTTATAATTTATGCTTCTTGAATCATTAAAAAAAGAATCTACAGTATCATTTAAAAAAAAATAATCAGTAGATATATTGAAAAAATTAGATATTTTTATTATCGTATCCATTTTAGGAACATTTCCATTTTTCCACTTAGATAAATTTCCAGTACTCATACCTAATTGTTTAACTAATTTGGTTACAGATACTCCCTCTTTTTTACATAGTTTAATTAACTTTAAGTAAAACATTTCCAACTCCTAACGGATTATTGTAATCTATGTTTGACAACGCACTTTAAGAATGCTATAATAAATATATATTCATTATATTTTGTTGCAACTATAGATATTGTATAATATTTTATTATATAATGCGATTTTTGTCAATTAGTCAAAATATGGAAATTTATCAAGTCAAAAAAGGAGGGAAGTTATATGATAAAAAGTTACATAGGTAGGGCATTCTTGCTAGATAAGCTTATAATATCTAAAATTGAAGAAATAAACCATTTAAAACAACTAAGGATTAATATTGGATGTAGTCGATTTTATGAAATTGTTGATGGTGGCAAAAGAAAAAATAAAATAGAAGATATAAATATAAAAATTATAGATTATGAGCAAGAGTTAAACAATGATATAGATTACTTAATTGATGCAAAGAGAGAAATAAAAAACTTCATTAATAACGTAAAAGATGAAGAATTAATATCAATTTTAACTCTTAGATACTTATGTTTTAAAACTTTTGAAGAGGTTTCTGAAATTATAAAATATAGTGAACGTCAAGTATATAGATTACATAAAAAAGCTATGGATGAATTATCAAATTATATGCATCTTATTGAAAATAATATTAAAAATGTTATATAATTATAAAAAAAAAGATACTCTAAAGTATCTTTTTTTTATTTTTATGCGAATTGTTTTAAAAGTTCTTCTTCAACTTTTTTAAATAATTGCGGCGGCATCATTGCATCTTCTGTGAAAAACTCTAGAAATTTATAAGACATATCAACTCCATATTCTTTAGATCTAACCTTTTCATCTTCTAAAACTGTTTTTCTGAAATTCATAAAAACTTCTTTCGCTTCATTACTTTCGCATTTTGGCATTATAGCTATAAATTGCTTTTCATTAAACCTTACAACAGTATCACTGGCCCTAAATGCATCCATTCCAATATTACCTATTATAGATAACATTGAGTCAACTTGATGTTGCCCATACATCTTAGCTACAACATTTAACTGGTTTATGTTGAAAATACAAACTACAAAGTTGAATTTTTTATAACACATATCTTCTAAAATATTTAAACCAAACTTTTTATTATAACAACCTGTAGCTGAATCTATAATTGAATTTTTCTTTAAATTAAAGTCAGTCATTTTTGTCATAAAAGTATCTTCTATTTCTTTTAATGTTATACTTTGACTTTGATATTCTTTTGTCATAAAGCTTATTGACATGTCTATCTTATAATCTATTTCTTTTGCATATTGACGTACTCTGTTATATGCCCTGCTTGTTGTTTTATCAGCAGCTATACTATTACAATTTTCCAATATAACCATAAACATATTATCGCCATATCTAAAAATTGTATCATTATCTCTATACGTAGACCTCAATGTTGATGAAACAGCTTTTATATATTTATCAGACCATTCTTGTCCGTGTTCTTTTTTGATAATCAAGAAAGAATTTAAATTTATAAACACTGCAGAAAACATAGTTCCTGAATCTATTATTTCTTGTAATCTTGAAAACCCATACTCTTTATTGTAAAATCCAGATAATACATCTATATTATTGTACATAGACAAGTCAAATTCTACA
The DNA here is from genome assembly GCA_051658665.1 of Oscillospiraceae bacterium. Taxonomy (GTDB): domain Bacteria; phylum Bacillota; class Clostridia; order Oscillospirales; family Ruminococcaceae; genus JBOFNA01. Next base: position 3,393 of record JBOFNA010000046.1, on the reverse strand, counting down.
TTTGAATTACCTTTTAATTCGCTACTTGTTATTTCTCTCTGATGTGCTTTCCATATATCAACAGAAATTTTATAACTATAAACTATTATTACATATGTACTAATTATCGTACTAAAACTAAAAATAACACCAACTAAATTATAAAGTGGGCTATTTCTCACGATTGTATAAAACAAATCAAACAGTATGTTAAATATAGCGAACGTTGAGATTAAAAATGTAGTAATTTTTAGTTGTATCTTATTACTAGATAGTATATCTATAGCAGACTCTTTATTAATAAAGTTTAAAACAAAATAAAATAATATATTTAAAATCAACGTTAATATAAATGCATATCTTATGATTTTTATACTAGACATTCCTTGTGTTAACAATGTTAATATATTTACACTAAATATATATAAAGAAATATAATTAAGTGCAACTATTAACGAAATTAAAAATCTTTGTGCTATGCTCCTTTTATATATAATATTAATCTCTATATAATAAATTATTAAGATCATAACAAAAATTACATAAGAATTCATAAAAGATATAGTTAATAGTATGAATATTGTAATGTTAAAAGATATTATGCCTATTCCAAGTCCACTCATAACCTTAAAATCTTTATTACTGAAAACTTTATTAAACTGTTTAAATATTAATATATTATAAATAGAAAATAAAATAACTGCAATAAAATCTAACGTTGTTAAACCCATTTTACCCCCCAATAAATTTCAAACTAATATGGTAAATGCAGAAAATCTGCATTTACCATAAGTTTTTATTTAGCTTTTTTTAGTTTTTTGTATAATGAGTATGATACTAAACATATCATTGCGAAAACCATTACATATATAACTACACCAAAATTACCATTAAATTTATTAATCTTAATTTTATTTGCATCGTCATACATCTTAAAGTTAGAATCATCTCTTATTAAACTTGTTTTAGAGACAATTTCTTCGACTGATACATTTCCAACAATTTCGTCTATACTAATTGTATCATAACTATCATTTTCTTTGTTGTAAACTAAAGTAAATGGTTTTAATAAATTAGATACATATTTATTTTCATTTATACCATTTTCTGAATTTACATTGCCTATTATGTTGTTAGAGTTATTATTTAAATATCTTTCAACATTTAAGTTTTCTATATAATCTTTATTTGTATCATTATTTTCAAATATTGAAAATTTACTAAATGACTCCCCAATAAACTCTTTAAAACCTACGTTTTGTCTATTGTTGATAACATCTTCACCTGTCAAGTAATCAAACCCTACAACACCGCCATCATTATATTCAACTAAAATAATTGTTGTCTTATAACCAATATTAGATGTTATATTTTTAATGTTAGTATTTGAAAACCCTTTAGGATAATTTATAGGCATTTTTAAATTATTTATTAATCCATTATCTTGTAAGTATGATTGATAATCATTACCTAAATTTGAGCTAATTATAAAACTATTGTTTTTATTAGTTAATCCAGGTCCAACAATATGTAATTGTTCGTCTTGTACAAAAAGCAACATATCTCTTTGTGATATTACTTCTCCATCAATTATTTCTGAAAAATTACCATATGTATTTATTGTTCTACCATTATATGTCGCTGTATATAGAGGTGTAACATTACTATCTAATAATAAAACACCTTCAAAGACACTTACAATATTTTTATTTTGTAGGTTTATTAATTGACCGTTTGTTGTTAAACCAAACTCATCCTTTAGATTAATATATTCTCCATCTATCCTACCAGTATTTGAATATAAATCTTCTCCTATTTTATAAAAATAGTCTGTAGATACACTTGAAACATTACTTGATATATCTTTAGGATCTAATGTTTTTACTTTTTCTTTAATATCATCAGCAACTCTAAAAATTAATGGTGTTTTATAATCATAAGTAAATGTATATACATTTTTATTAACGTCTAATGATGTCAATAAAACATCCCCTTGGTATACTTCTAAATCTGTATTATTTGGTATTTTACCAACTAACTCAACATTTATTTTATTTGCTGTAACTGGATAAATTTTTATTTCTGGTAAATCTACCTCTGGTTGTTTAGGTAACTGTGGTGCACCAAAAGAAGTGAATGTTCTAAATGTAACACCTGGTACTCTTAAATCTCTTTGATATCTCAACAATGTATTTGGCTTATAATTAGCTAAATAGTTAAGTTTTGGTAATGTTCTTCTACTTGAAAAGCTATCAAAGTTCCAGTTATCGCCTACAAATGCACTATAAGAATCAAAATCTGTAAGCTCTGCTGTTGTTTGACTTCTCATTACCTTATCATCAGCACCACCAAAGTTAGGTAATAAATGTACTTCTACTCCATTTATTGTTGATTGTTCATGTACAAAAACATTATATAAATTATATCTTCTTGAAAGCTCTGTACCACCAACATCTGTATGTATGTTATCTTGTAACCCCGGCGCATTAGCTAAAGTTGTAAGAATCTTAATGTTTCTAAATGTAGATCCTTGAGGCTCCTTTGCATATCCAATTATTGAACCTACATGTGACCTTGCCCCTATACCAGCAGCTCCATTTGATGCATTATTAGACTCTATATGTCCTTTAATTATAATATTTGTTGAATTTGAACCATGTTGTTGCAAATAACCAATATATCCGCCAACTGCAGACCCACCAATTACATCTGTATCTACATATACATTATTTGCTGTTAAAATACCTGTAATCCTTCCAACAAACCCGCCTGTACCTTCTCTGTTGCTAAGTCCAGTTATTCTATTATTTGCTCTATTTGAACTATTATCTACAAATGAGTTATTTACAGTAACAGCTGCTGCATCTCCAAAAAAACCACCAATGGAGTAAATCATTCCTGATACAGATGTATCGATAACGCCACTGTTATTTACAGTTGATGAAGCAGCTACCCCAACTAAACCACCAATACCAGCATTCGAACTTATATTACTTGTACTGATTACTGTACTATTTCTGACGTAAGCATCATTTACTACAGATGAATTACCCATATTACCAACTAAACCACCTACTCTATAAGCTGAGTTTGTAATAGTAATATTATCTAAATCTGCATCTATAATATTGCTCTTCGCTAGAACACCTGCCACACCACCAATTTGGACAGTATTAGCTTGCCCCCTAATTATCATATCTTTTATTGACACTTTTCTAATAGTACTATTTCCTATTGAACCAACTACCCCTCCAATGCTACTAGACCCACTTGGAGTATTAATTTGTATGTTTTCCATAACAATATCTTCTATTGTAGTTTGATCAGCCACTGCTATTAAGCCAGCTCTCTCTGATCCATTAAATACAATGTTTTTAGCGGTTACGTTCTTTAATAAAGAACCAGCATTTTGAG
>JBOFNA010000045.1:0-39855 GCA_051658665.1 Oscillospiraceae bacterium | reverse complement strand
ACACTCTTTCCCCCCACACCGTTCCCGCGCGATAAAAACACAAAACACACCGGGGGGTGTAAGCACTTCCAAACACCTTTAACTAAACTTTTTGTTCGATATATCAAACTTTTAATCCATAGATATAATTTATAGATTTAAGTTATATGTATTATATTTAACTATAGGTTTAAGCAGCTGGTTGGATGATGTTTTGCCGAATAGTTTTTTTATTTTTTTTATTTTTTTTGTTCAAAACAAATAATTTTAAAAATTTTTAATTAAAAGTTTGACATTAATTAAAGTGTATGGTATACGCGCGTGTTACCTTATTAAATTAATGATTTAAATGGACATAACTTGAACACATTTTTAATGATAATATCTGTTGACACATCTATATAGGTGTGATATAGTATATATACATTAAAAGAAAGGCGGTTCAATCTTTGAACCAGGTAAAAAAAGATGTTACAAATTTTAGAAGTGATTCAATATGTGCTATATTCAATTAGTGATCAAATATATGGGAGCTTGATATATAAGCTAATGGATCCTTTAATAGATTTAATAGATTTAATAATAACAATGTATTAAAGTGGACACATCTCGAACATAAGATGAACACAACTAAGTTATATAGCTATGATACAATGTATTCAACAAAAGAAAGGGATAGCAAAGCTATCTATGGTGGTAGAAATGAAAAAGATTAAGTTTAGTGATTTTACAAAAGAAGAATTAGCAAAATTAAGTTATGATGATTTATTTGATGATGAAAAGTTTGAGGAATGCAATAGCAGCACATGGCATTTACTAGATATATCATTTGATGATGAATGTGACCACGTACCTAGAGCAGAAGCTACAGGGTGGGTTGAGGAAACACTATACTTTGATACAGAAGTGGTAACTGTTAGATATAAAGTTGTTGATTATGAATGTGAAGGCAGTATCAATAACGCTTATTTGATAAATAGAGATGAGCCAGAAGTACCTTACATTGAACAAGCAGAAGATGTTAGATCATGGAATGAGTACTTTAACAATGACACAGATTACATGGACAAAAGCACATTTGAAATAGTTGAAATTGAAAAAATCAGATAATGGTTTTATAAATGGAGCATACAAGGCGCTCCATTAGTAAGCCCATAATTACCGGCTTTAAAAAATAAAAGAAAGGTGCCGCATTGCGGCAAAAGGTAAAGAAAATGAAAAATGAAAATGTTATTATTGAAATATTGGAGCATATTAATATTCCAGAAGAACATCAAGCGGACGATATAGTAGCGTTTGAGCTTCTAAAAGTATCATATATTATCTGGGGTAGAAACATGGAAGATACATTGGATACGACAATTGATAGAAATGGTGTGAGAAGAATTAAAGACGGAAACGGCTTCTTTGATTATGGAACTATAATCTAAAAACTTTAGGGAGATTGAATAAGATTGCTGCAAATTTAGTAGTTGAATTTTGGTATTAGTTTTACAAATGCTTCAAAGTTATTTGGAGCATTGGTAAGCCTAAAATTAGGTTTAGAAAATAAAAAAGAAAGTAAGAGGAAAAGAAAATGAGAAAATTAAAAAGTAGCGATTTATGGGAGCATGGGTTTGATTTAGATGGAGTAACTCCAGATGAACTTACTTATCTATTGAATAGCATTGAGCTTGAGTGTGATAGGAATTGTATTAAGTGGATGTTTGAACGAAATTCAGATAAAGCTCTGCTAGCAGTAGAGGCAGCAGAGGAGGCAGCTCTTGAGCAAAGCAGAACGTTGTTGAAAGCTCATATTCAAACTTATCCAATTGTCAAACCAAACAACAACAAATTTACTAAAAAGAATATCAAATATAAGTTACTATGTTTAGATGTAGACGATCTTATCTACTTGCTAGAAAAGTATGAAACAGATTTAAAAGGTCTTGTGGATGAAATATATGAAGTTAAATATATTCCTGGAACACGTTCAAATTACGATCTTCCAAATATCAGATTAGCTAATCACAAGAGGCAAGCTAACTATGGTAATGGTACCATTATATACGCTAATCTAGTATTTGATAAATAATAATACAACAAAAAAAGAAAGGTGCTAGCAAACAAACCTTTGCTAGCAAATAGGTAATAAATAATGAGTGATTTAATGATAGAAATAATAGAGTACATTGAAAAAAACAACAATATATCAAAAGATTATTGTTATAAGATTGATGAATTTGAATACATTCAAGATACCATATATGATTTGAATATGAATATAGATTTAATGATTTCATTGTACAATATACCAACTAGTGCAATTGAGGGTTTAAAAGCTCTCCTAGAGGTTAAATAAAAGTATTAAGTTTATGTTAAGGGTTTAGCAATAGACCCTTAGAATAAGCCTAAAACAATAAAAAAAGAAAGGGTTAAGCTAAGGCTTGCTTAACAGGATTTTTTAAATATGAAAGAATTAAAATATTTAGAATTGATTAAAAACAATAAAAATGATGAATTAATATTATTGTTAGAAGAAGAAATAAGAAAAAACAGTGCTTTAAAATTGAATAGTAAAAGCAGAATACAAGCTATGACCTCTTTTATGAAGAATATCAAAGAGATACATTCTCATCTTAAAGGATGTGGTGTAATTCAAGGAAAAAATTATTTTACAGATAGTTATAGTGTTTTTATTTTAAATGATAATTTAGGATATAAAAATCTAACACTAGAAGATAATTACCCGGAAATGCCTCAATATGTTGATCCAATTCTTAAAATAAAACAACCTTTAAGTACAACTTTTGATGAACTGAGCTACTATGTTAAAACTAAAAAAGACTTTTATACATCTATATCTAAAAAAAATAATTTCATCGAATATAAAAAACTATCAATCTTATTAAAAATATTAGGTAAAGATTGTAACTATTTTTGCACAGAAACAGCTTTTATAGCTATTGAAAAAAATACAAATGAAACAGGTATAATAGTAAGTAAAATAAAAAAAGGAGAATAATTATGAATACGATTGAAACGTTAGTAAAAGGTGTAGAATATCCAATATTATTAGAAGTGAATACAATAGAGGGGCTAGAGTATTATAAAATATCTGATGAAACTCGTTTTTTAGAAAGAACAGAGGAAATTAAGCAACGTGGACCTTTCAAAAATATATATGGACTTGATAATGACGATTGGGACACCATTTGTATTGAATATTATAACTGGATAGATAATCCAACCATATTTATTGAGATTAAAGAGTTTCCAAAACATTCTCTAAGACTTGATAAAATTATTGACAGGAGTAAAAAAACACAAAACGAACCTTATTAAGCAGCGTAATTATGGTATAATAAACGCATAAAAAAACAAACACGTTACTTAGTGTTTGTTAAGGCATTAGCTACCTTTCTTGCTAGAGCCTTAACAAATGCTAAATAGCAGAAAAAAATAAAAAAGAAAGGATTGATATAGTGAAGAAAAGAAAAAAGATTTATGTTGCAGGTCCAATTACTGGAGAGAAGTGTTTTAGAATTAAGTTTATCTTAGGGGTAGCAAAACTCAAGTTTAGGTATCCTAAATGCAAGATTATGAACCCTAGCGTATTGCCTAAAGGTTTTAGTCATGATGAGTATATGGAAATATGCTACAAAATGATAGATTGTTGTGATTTTATCTATTTTTTAAAGGGTTGGAAATATTCTAAAGGCGCTTGTTTAGAATATGTTTATGCTCAAAAAACAGGAAAGGATGTACTGTAAAATGATTGTAAAAAGAATAAATTATGAAAAGCTTCAGAATGAAGCAAAGCACTTTAAAAGAATTGCAGCGGTAGCCAATCAAGAGTTGATCAAGGAAAAAGAAAAAGTTAAAGAATTGGAACGACTAGAGAAATTTAAAAGTATTTATCCAGAATTAAAAAAAGAAATAACACAACTCTCATTAGAAAATAATATTTTAATAGAAAAAAATGTTATTTTAGAAGAAGAGAACAAGAAATTAAAAAAAGAAAAAGGCGCTAAAGATAGTGATTTTTATGCTAGAATAGTGTCAAACATACCAAAAAAGGAGAATAGAAAATGAAAAAAAATAATTTAGGAAATATAAAAAAAGTAAAGGTAGATTTAGCAGTCTTACCAACTAGCAAAAAATGGCAGAAAATGATGAAATTACTATCAGAGTTTGGGAGTGTGAATTAATGAAATTTTTTGAAACATTTATCAATAACTGTAATGAAACACTTAAGCAAACAGAAGAATTGAAAGATATTATCAACACGTTAGAACGTTATGAAAATGCAAGAATATATATTGAATATAGTACTATGAGTTGTGAGGATATAATAACTCGCACACCCTGCACACATGGTAAAGAAAAAGAAGCAATAATAACACTTTATAAAAATGAGATTAAAGAGTTAGAATTAAAGATCGAAGAATTGAGAACCGATTTTTTAACGTATTTAAGCGGTGCATACCTATGATAATCGAGGAAAAAAATGAATGAATATATAAAATACGCAACAGAAATAAGTAATGGCGCAGAAAATAAAGCCTCAAAATGGAACAATATAATTTTATGGGGAAAAGACCAGAGAAAAGAAGGATTTACCGAAATATTAATTGATGTTATCGAGCGAGCTCATCAAATATCTTTGAACTTATTTCAACGCAATAAAATAAAAATGGATATATTGGAAATCTATGAAACTTACGAAATTGAACGATACAAGCCGGCAAGGCTAGGGCTACCAATGCGATTTGGAAACTATTTTAAAAAGGCTTTAGATGAAGAGTATATCGCACCCGCTAATTGCATGAAATTTGATACCGAATTTTCAGAAAAAAAATAAGGAGGGGAAAGAAATGAAAATAATTTACTTGCTTTTATTTAGCAATTTGATCGTAAATGTTTTGCTAACCTTGTATAGTCTGAACAAAAAAAATAAATCATTGATATTTTCTTTTGTGTTTTTTGGATATTATTACTTTAATTTTATCAAAAAAAATATTTTAGATTTGGTATTGTTGTCTTGTATTTTCTTTGGTTATTTTTGGTTTAATCTAATAAACACAGATGAATTAGTTGTGATTTATAGCGCGATATTTGCAATCACAATCAATTACCAAGCCTTTTTAATGAGAAAAAACCCTAAGAAAGGAGATTAATAATGAAAAAAAAGAAAAAAGAAAAAAAACAAGTTAAAATTGAAATAATTATCAAAGTTGATCAAGATTTTGATTTACAAAGAATGTCTCAGCAAATAATTAATATAGTTGGAATCACGTACAAACTTGATTGTGTTGGAATACGTATAGATGAAGACTAAAGATTGGCATAATCAACGTGCTAAAGGCATTGGTGGTAGTGATGCTGGTGTGATAATGAAAGTGAATAAGTATAAAACAGTTCACGATTTATGGCTTGAAAAGAAACACAAGATTAAACCTGATGATGTTTCAAATAGAGCTGTTGATTTAGGCGTTGCTTTAGAGCCTATACTGGTTGATTTGTTCAAAGAGACACATAAAGACAAGTATATTGTTAAAGTGTCTAAAGAGCGTTATAAACACCCTAAAAATGAGTTTATGCACGCCGAAGTGGATGGAATACTTGAAGAAGTAGGAACATCAAGAAAAGGTGGACTAGAAATAAAAACTACCACTATTCAAAATAAGGTAATGCTTGATGATTGGAAAGACCAAGTGCCAAACACTTATTATTGCCAAGTTTTGCATTATATGGAAACGTTACAACTGGATTTCTATGTATTGTATGTGTGGATAGGCTTTAGTTGGAGTGAAAGGCAAGAGTTAAAGATTTATCACTTTGAAAGAAGTGAACACCAAGAAAGCATAGATTTATTGGTAGAAGAAGAAAAAAAGTTTTGGGATTTGGTTCAAAATGATGTAGAACCACCTAAAATTGATATGAAAATAGAAATATAAAGGAGAATTAATATGCAAGATATTATAGATGTACAAGCTACTATAGTTGAAGAGGTTGAAAGCGTGGACTTAGTAGTTCAACCTATTAAACAAGCCGAAGTAGTTACTAATATTGAAGATGTAAAAAAATACATTGAACAATCAATATCAAAGTATCAAGATTATGTAGTTGATGAGATTAATCTACCAACTGCATTAGAAGATGAAAAAAAATTAAAAGGGTTAATCAAAACGTTTGATGACCAACGCAAAGTAATAAAAAAAGAAATGGAAACACCTATTAAAGAAATGGAAAACCAGTTCAAAGAAATCATTAATTTGATTAAACCAATAGTAGAAAAAATAACTGAACAAACAAGTGTATATGCACAAGAAGAATTAAAAGAACGCAAGACAAAGTTCTACAATTTGATCAAGCCAATGTTTGATAGTTTAGAAGAAAAATATATTAAGTTATTTGTGTATGAAGAAAAATATTACAATAAAGGTTCATTCACTGCAACCGGGCAACTTACTAAAACAATCAAAGATTTAGTGGTTGCGCAAATCGAAAGTTTAAAGGTGCAACAAGATGTCTTTAACAATGACATTCAGGGCATTAAAAACCTAGTGGCAAGCAAGAATGCAACCAACCCAATGTTTAATATTAGTGATGAAATGTTTATTTATTTGTACGAACAAGGAAAAACGTTTAGTGAGTTGATACCTTTAGTGGAAGAAGAAGTAACAAAACAATTAGAAACAATTGAAATTTTAAGAATTCAAGCAGAAGAAAACGCACTAAAAAAAGTTGATAATGGAACACTTGAAGCAGTACAACAAACGTTTGGTACTCTAGGATATAATCACATTAAGCAAGAAGAGCAAAGAATGCAAACACAATCTGATACAAACCCTGCTACTAACAACGATGTTTGGGAAATACATTTCAACATTGAAGGTACTTTTTCACAGGTTTTGGATTTAAATGAATATATTAAAAGCAGTGGATTAAAAAAAGAAGTAACAAAAAGAATTAAGAATGGAGTTGAGGTGTAATTGGAAAGAAAAGAAGTAGTAACCCACACTATTAACTGTGAAAAAAATGTAGTAGATAGTATTACTGAAGAAGTGTTGTCTATATGCGACACTGCACATTTAATGCCTGATACACATATAGGAAAAAGTGTGCCAATTGGATTTGTTGGTAAATTAAAACCTAATAGAATTATACCTGAAATGGTCGGAGTTGATATTGGTTGCGGTATGAGCGCGTTTAAAATTGATAAAAGTTGGCAAATCGATTTAGACAAATTGCACGATGTTATATCAAAGAGTATACCTACTGGAAATCAAGTAAGAAAAACATTAACTTATTCAGGTAGAGAATATAAGCATATTTTAAAAGGATTGAAAATGCCGACAACAAGCAAGATGATTGATCGTTGGCAACACTCTTTAGGGACTTTAGGTGGAGGCAATCACTTCATTGAATTAAATGAATTTGACGACTTTTATTTATTAGTTGTTCATAGTGGTAGTAGAAACTTAGGTGCTACCATATGCGATTATTACACCAAGACATTTTTGTCTAGTTACTTTGATGAAAAAGGAATGAAGAAAGCTATTGATGAAATCAAAGCAAAATATCCAAAAGAAGAACGGGAAGAAAAGCTTAAAGTAATAAAAAAAGAAAATTTTATAATTAAACAAGATTACTTAAAAGGAAAAAACCTAGAAAATTATTTGTACGATATGGACATTGCCTTAATTTATGCAAAGCTTAATAGAGAGGAAATGTTGGTGGATATAGTAAATGGTTTAGGTATAGATGAAAACGACTTATCGTATGTGTTAAGCGTACCTCATAATTACTTTGATAAAGCTACTAACACTATTTATAAAGGTGCTATAAACGCCAAAAAAGGCAAAGAGGTTATCATCCCTATAAATATGAGGGACGGTGTCATTTTAGGTGTTGGTAAAGGAAACGAAGACTGGTTGTGTGGTTGTCCACACGGTGCAGGTAGAGTTAAGTCAAGAAGAAAAGCAAAAGAAGACTTAACGCTTGAAGATATGAAAAGGCAAATGGCTAATGTTTACTCTAAAACAATTAACAATAACACTTTAGATGAACACCCTGATGCTTATAGAAACATTGAAGAAATACTAGCAGTAGTTGGAGAAACAATTACTGATATAAAGATTGGTAAAGTATTATACAATTTTAAAGGAGACCAATAACAATGGCAAATAATTCATTAGTAAAAAATAATAACCAAGTACAACAAGGTGGGATAACATCTTACCTTAAAGCTCCAGCAGTTGAGGGATACCTACAACAAGTGCTAGGATCAAGAAAAGAAAAATTTGTAACGAATATGGTAGCATTAGTAAACGCCAATCCAGCACTAGCTGAATGTACTAATAAAAGCTTAATGAGTGCAGCTATCATTGCGACATCGTTAGATTTATCTTTAAATTCTAGTTTTGGACACGCATATGTTGTCCCATTCAAAAATAATAAAACTGGAAATAAAGATGCCCAGTTTCAAATTGGTTGGAAAGGTTATGTGCAACTTGCAATTAGAAGTGGGCAGTATAAAAAAATCAATGCAGTACCTATTTATGCTAACCAATTTATTAGTTGGAATATGGTTGAAGAAGAAATCGTGCTTAGTGATGATTTAGAAGAGAGTGGAGAAGTGGTCGGATACTTAGCTTATATCGAAACAATAAATGGTTTTAAAAAGACTATGTATTGGACTAAGACTAAGATGTTAAAGCACGCCGACACATTCTCTATGGCGTTCAACGTTGACAACTATAAGAAAAAAAATGAGGGGACATATCCTCAAAAAGACTTATGGAAGTTAAGTTCATTTTGGTATAAAGATTTTGACTCTATGGCACAAAAGACTATGCTAAGACAAATACTTAGTAAATATGGTATTCTAAGTATTGAAATGCAACAAGCATATGAAAACGACCAAGCAGTAATTGATGTGCAAGAGAATAAAAAAGAATATATCGACAACGATATTACTCAAAGTATACTAGAAGAAGCAGTTCAAGTACAAGAAGAAGTTAAAACAAACCAAGTGGTAGACCAAGAAACAGGAGAAATAACTCAACAAGTAGTTGATGAAATGCCGATGTAATGGATGCTAAAACATTTGACCAATACGACAACGAACAAATAGCATTAACTGAAAACGCCCAAACAATTAGTTTGGAAGAGTTTATAAATTTTTCACTAGACTATGCGGTAGATGATCTAGATGATGTTGTTAGTATTTTGAAAAGTTATAGCAACACCCAACTTGACAATATTGCGGAAAAAATAAAAAAAATAATAAAAGAAATCGAGAACCTGTAATTTATGATAACTTTTAAAATAAAATTAGAATTAAAGCATTTCAACCTAAACCAACTAACTTCTGCTAATCGCAGTGGTTGGGCGGTTGGTGCTAGTCAAAAAAAGAAGATTCAAAAAGAAATAGCAAGACAAATCATGGAACAAAAGGTTCAGGATATACCTACGCCTTGTGTTTGCATAGCGAAATGGCATAGTGTTAGAAATGGTTTTGATGTTGATAATCTGTTATTAAAGAATATCTTAGACACTTTACAACCAATGAGTGTTAGAAACAAAACAGGTGTAGGGCTTATAGAAAATGATAACAACAAGCATATCCCTAGTATAATACACAGCCATTGCATCAATAAGGAATGGCAAGGCGTGGAAATGAAATTTTGCGAATGGGAAGAATTGACTGAAGAACAAAAGGAATTGTTAAAATAACACCACCAACAATAAACTTTAAATAGACACAAAGGTAATGTCCAGTTATAGTATAATTTGGTTGTCTTAGAAATAAATATTGAAATCAACAAACAAAAAAACAAAGGAGTATTAATATGATAAACGTTAATGCGTATATACAAATAAGCTCTAATAACCATTGGACTGAACTTGAAACAGAAATTGAAGTGCCAAACGATTTTAAAAAATGGAGCAAAGAAAAACAAGAGGAGTATATTAATTCTGAAGAGGCAATTGAACAAATATACCTTTACATCAACAACGTAAGACTTTTTGATACAGGTAATTAAAATTAAACAAAGGAGTATTAATATGAATATAAAAGTAATAGATAAAAAAGATGTTGCAAAAGTAAAGGCGATCGTATACATATTTAAAATAATCAATTTTCCGATAAAGATTATAGAGCTATCGTGCCTTCCATTTTTTGCAGTAGCTTACGTTATTCAAGATATATGTGCTTGCGTAAGAGAATTAAACAATTTTCTTTTAAGGAAATTGTTAGCTAAATATTTATTTAAGAAAGGGAGTAATAAAAGATGAGATTAACATTAGAGGAATACAAAAGATTTGAAAATTATAATCTTTTAGTTGAAATACATAAGGAAGAGGGTTTCAAGTTTACACTTGATAATATTAAAATTGAAATTATTGATAACAAAATTATGGCGTCTCTTGACAGTGAGTTATATGACTTAGAACCTTGGGACTGCACAGGCACTGCTATCAATCATCTTAAAAACGAGGTTATCCGAGAATTAATAAAGCAAATTGAAACAGATAGTGAGGAGGAAAATAATGAACATCAAAAATAAATTAGGTTTTATAAGCAGCAATATTGAAGAGGTTAATCTACCCTCTTTAATAAAATTGCTAGATATTGAAAGTTGTACATACTTCTTTAGAAGAAACGATGAAGTTATAAGTGCTGCCGAACTCATAAATGGTATATTTATAAACAATGAAGCACCGCATTCATACTATAAGTTTATAGCGGGCGAAGAGCCAATTGACCTTTCAAACTTCATAGCAACAGAAATATATCAAGATGATGAACAAAATATAATTATAGTTTACAAAATAAAAGGAGTTGATGAAGATGAATAATTTTTGTGGAGTTGGTCGACTGACTAAAGATGTTGAAATCAAAAAAACTAATACTGGTAAAAGTGTGGCTAATTTTATATTGGCAATTAATAATCAATTTAAAAAAGGTGAAGCCGACTTTATCAATTGTCAAGTATGGGAAAAGCAAGCAGAGAACTTAGCGTTGTATTGCAACAAAGGCTCTTTAATTAGCGTTGAGGGTAGAATACAGACCTCAAATTATATGGATAACAACAATAATAAAGTTTATAAAACAGAAATTATATGCACCAACATAGGATACCTAGAGTTCAAAGGCGATCAAAACGCAGTACCTAACGCTATTAGCAATACAACACCTAACAGTATTCAAAATAGCAAAAGTTATGCTATGCCGAATGTAGTTAGTAGCGATTCAAACATATTAGCAGGGCTAGATGTATTAGATGATGAGTTACCATTTTAGATGGACAATGATTTCTTTGATGTTGAATTATATCTTATTGATTTAAAAAGCAGATTTGATAAATTACCAATTAACAAATATTATTTAAGTTATAGTGGTGGTAAAGATAGTCATTTTCTGAGGTGGTTTATCAGAAGTTATTTAAAGAGGTACGATATTGAAATTGTAGGGGCAAACACTTTTTTGGAACACCCCGAAATAAGAGATAGGATATTAACTTATAGTGATGTTGTAGTATATCCTAAGTTGAAGCCCATGGAAGTAAAAGAAAAATATGGGATTCCTTGTTTCAGTAAAAATCAAGACCAAAAAATATATTATTACCAAAATGGAGCTAGAGGAAAAAGTGTATTGCCGTTCATAAATAGAGATAGTAAGTCATGGTATAATCTTAATAAAAAAGCAAGTGAATTAACTTTAAGTGGTAAACTGCATAAAGTTAGTGAAAAATGTTGTGCATTCTTTAAAAAAGAACCTCTTAAAACATATGAGAAAAAAACTAATCGCAAAGCTATCCTAGGTGTTAGATCAGGCGAGAGCCTAACCAGGAAGAAAGCATATAAAAGTTGTTTCAGTAAAAATGGTACATTCACACCTATTTACGACTTAAGCGATAATTTATTAAAAAATATTTATGATAAATATAGCATACCTATACCGAGTGTATACAGCTATGTTACAAGAACTGGTTGTTGTGGTTGTCCATATGCTCCAAAGAACCAAATAGAATTAAATCTTATGTTACTAAAAAATGATACGCAAAGAAAATTTATTATAAAATATTTTAAAGAAAGTTATGATGTATTAGGTGTTGATTACCAAAACATACAGCAAAAATTATTTTAAAAGGGGGTTTTTAAATTATGCAAGAAATTATATGTACTGATTTAGGAGAATGTAATGCTTACTATCATTACTGGAAGGACATAGATTTAAAACTGTATAAGCAAATGCAAAAAACAGAAGCTAATCTAATATTAAGGGAGTTTGAATGTATAGAAGTACTTAATATTAAAGATGTAAAAAAATTATTAAAAGAAGATAAACAATTTAAAAACAACTGTTTTAAAGCGTTTAATACTGTTAATGCGAGGAGTGTGTATAATAAAATCTTTAAGGTTTTAGAAAGATTAGAGTACAGTGAATATTTGGAAGCAGTATTAGGAGTTAGAACAGTAACTTACTAAAAAAAGAAAGGGGCTTGAATTATGAAAGTTGAAGATTTTTTAAAAAAATTAGGATATGATGATTTTGATTACATAGATGAAAACACTAGAATATATTTTGAAACACCAATATTTGGAGGGGCAGATTTTAGAAAAGAGTATATCAATTTATCAGACCTTTTAAAAATGCCGAAAGGTTACTTTGAAAGTGTAGGCAATAAGATTATTCACGTAAGGAATTATTGTAGAGGCATAGAAGTCAATTTAAATGATGATCTAATTAGCAGAGTAAAAAGAGAGTTTTAAAACAACAAAACAAAAGGAGTGATTAAAATGAAAACATTAGATTTTAATAAGGACGTAACAGTAACAGGAGTAAAGGGACAAGAAGTAATCAATATGATTAATCCAGAAGAAGTTTATTCTAAAACAGAACTTGTAAAACTGTTATTTACCAACACAAAAGGTAATATTGATATTTCAAACCTAGATTTATCGGATTTTGAGGGTGATTTAAATCAAACATTTGAATATAATTTATTTCAAGATAATCAAGATGTAAAAGGTAATATATACCAAGATGAAAGCGAGGATAAATAAAATGAAAAATACTATAAATATTGAATATGAGTTTAAACTTATACCTAAAAATGAATACGATAACTATAACAGGTATAGATTGTTGATAAATAATGATAATATAGACACTATATGCTTTGAAAAAAAATCAGGCAAAACATATGGCTACTTGTTTGAGCGTCATAACCATATATTTGGCGTGGAAAATGAAGACTATGACACGTTAGACAAAGCAATTGCATTGTGGGGACTTGAAGACCCTAGAGTTAAAAAGAGCGTGTGGGAGTTGGAAAGCGGAGATTATTATTACTATCTTTCTAACATTGGGATAATTCATTTCAAGGTGTGGACTTCATCGCCTACCGATTTAAGGAAAAGGGAAATTGGCAACTGTTTTTTAACAGAAGAAGAAGCCTTAAAAGAAATTGAACGCCAAGAAGCCGAGGTTAAACTGCTAAAAATAATTGCAGATTATAATAATGGTTGGTTGCCGAATTGGGAAGATAAAGAAGAGATTAAGTTTTATTTATATTTCGATAGTAACGATGTGAGAATTGATTATATAAGACTTCCCCGAGAATATTCAAATGAATGGTACATCAAAAACAGGAACTTCCCAATAACAATAGAAGTAATTATATTATTTAAATTAGCAAAGGGGATAGAATAGGAATACAATATGGAACAAATTATAAAAACTTATATTTTGGAGTGTTGGAAAATACCAATATATGAAGATTGTTATAACCTAAATGGCAAACCCAAGGATCTAAATAGTGGCAACCGAGATATTAAAGCGCTATGCAAGAATAAACCTTTTAAAAACGATTTAAGAGCAGCTACAAGGCTTGAAGTGTATGTTGATATACCTAATAACCAAATAATCAATAAAGGAGCTATAATCAAGCTTATTAATCAGATAATATATGACAACGTTGATAACTTATCTGCTTTGGAAATCTGTTTTGTGCCTGTTGATAGTGTAGTCAATTTTGAAATAAGAGAAATAAGGTTTAGAATAACACAAGGAAAGGAGAAATGATAATGAAACCACAAGCAGTAACGATAGTAAATACAGGAGGAATAACGATTATAACGCTAATTCTTTTAGCTATACTCTTTGGAACTGATAGTAAACCGAAATTCAAAGAATATTGCTACAATGATTACACAGTCTTAGTAGTAGAAAAAAATGGGAGTATTGACACTCATATATTAGATGATTATTGCAGCGGATATTTAACAACAGGAGGAGATTAAATAATGGGAAGTGAAAAGGAGATCAAAAAATGTCTAGACTGTGAAGCGTTTGAAGAAACCAATTGTGGCGTTGGCTATTGGTGTGCAAAACACCGCTTCAATTTAGGGAATTATCCTGAAGACCATGGTTGTTTTGATAATGATTATGAAGAAACAGACGAAGAAATCAAAGAAAGGATAGGGTTTAAATAATGGAATACGCTAATGAATACGAACGCAAAACTTTTATAATAAATGGAGCTTTCAAAGAATTGAAAGATAATTATATTGACATCAGTGAATTAGGAAGGACCATAAAACCTAACTTTGTTTTACTAGAGTTTGGAGTAGATGAGACTGTTTATAAATATAAAATAGGAGAAAAAATAGAACGTTCAATAGTTGGAACTACAAGGGATTTCGTTTTAGAAGATACTCTTGAGAAGTGGTTGGTTAATTTAGTGATTAAAATAAATGACAACAACTACATTCCAGAACAAATGCAATTAGAAATCAATTAAAAAGACATCCTTTAATTAGGAAGTCTTTTTTTTATAGCTTGTCTATCAATTCTTTCATTTTATGTAACTCGCTTATCTCTTTATCAATGCTTGCTACATAGTCTTGAATACATTTGTAATTGTTGTGTAACCAACTAGCGTGCGATAACTCTTCTTGTGCCATTTTAGCATACCCTTGTTTCTTTAATTGATCCGTTTCATGATCGTGCATTGCTACATAACCCATATATCCCTCTAACTCATCTTTAAAGTGATTAACAATTCTATCTTCTTTACTTTCCATTGTGCTTATTTACTCCTTTCAGTTGTTTTTGTATTTGTTCTAACAATTTACCTTGTTCTTCTAATTGCTTTGCTTGTTCATCTATCTTAGCTTGCAATTCATTAGAGTTATCTGTGATACCTAATTTATTGTTGTACCACTCTTTAAAGTCGGATTGCGTTCTTTGTACACTTTTAACGCCCTCGTTGGACTTTAAGAATTCTTGGTACAATTGTTGTTCTTGACTGATTTGGACTTGTTGCGGGCTTGCAATAGCTTGTGGTTGTATTTGTGATTGGTATTGTTGTAACCCTTGTTGTGCGTTGGCTTGCAAAGACTGCAATTGCTGGTTTAGAAACTGTTGGTAAGCGTCCATATTGAAATACCTCCTATAATAATTAAAATGACTAAGGCTAATTTAAGCCCTAGCCTTTTTCTTGTTATCTACTTACCTGTTACTAAAGCACCTTGAATAGCACTTAATGCGTTTCCTACTTGTATAACTGTTTGCTCAATATTTGTTATTCTTGCATTATCTTGGCAAGGGTTAGCTTGTACAAAAGTACCCGCTCTTACAATTGGACCACCGTTCTCTGCTACTGCTAATTGTCTCTCTAAATCTTTTACCACTTGGCAATTCATTTGGTCTTTAATGCCTTGAAAGCCTGCATTCATTTGCGTGCTAAGGATATTAGTTTGTTGGCACATTTGTAAAGCAGTGTCGTACTTACTTTCTAAAATAGCACTCTTAACTTCATTAACTGCGCTGTTAACTCCTGCAAAACCAGTAACTAAACCATTAGACACACTGTCAAAACGATTTTGAACACCACTAAAACCATTTGCTAAAGTTTGTGATATTTGATTAGTGTTAGCTGTACCTGCTTGAATTAATTGTAATGTTTGATTGCACGTTTCATCAGCTACTACTGCACCACGATTACCACCTAAACCATTGCCACTAAGTAATGCTCCAAAGATTAAACCCTCTAATAGATTTCCACTACCTCCATTACTGTAACCACCACCTAAAATTTGTGTTTCACTGTCTAAATTCATAATATAAAAACTCCTTTCTTTAATTTAAATTGATAGCTAATTATTGCTACCTAAACTAATTATAAAGGAGTTCTTATTTAAATTATATGCGTGAAACATACACTTTGTATATGTCTTTTGCATACCTATATTTATACGTTCTAAGCGTTTGTTCTGTAACGCCATAATCGCCAACCATTTCTTTAATTCTATATCTAAAGTAATAAAACTTTAAACACATATCTATCTTTTCTGGTCGGTAATTAAGTTCTTTACACAAGCTTATTAGAGTGTCTGGCTTTAATTTGTAAAGAGTTTTTAACGCCATATCTTAAATGCTTGCCTTTAAATCGATCACGTTCTTTTTGTCTTCCGCAACTGGTAGTGGAGCTAGACTTACGCCTACTTGGCATTCTTTGTCTTTAAAAATATATCTAATATTATTGAAATCAACATAATATTGATACTCTAAAATTGAGCCTTTAGGATATTTGATGTCTGTTTGCTCGACCTTTTTTTTGTCTTTTGACAAAATACGCTTGGTTAATTCAGTAATCAATACACCTTTAATGGGCTTATCTAAAGTGTTTACCTTTAAATCAGGTTGAACCGGTACTGGCGGCAAGTACTCGCCTAGCACTTTGTAATATTTTCGGTCGCCCTCTTCTAGTCTAACTAAGGCTACTGCGTCTGGTGTATTTGGTCTATAGCAAAGCCCATGCCAAACAGCCGGTCTTTTAGCGTCTTGAATAAATACATGATGAACCACTACTTGCTCCCCTGCCTTTAGCATTGGAATGTCTGTTCTTGGATTGTCTGTGTCGTTTACATAAAAGAAATTACTATCTGCGTTTACTTCACATAATGTGCTAATAAATGGTAATGTTGGTTTCATTCTATCGCCTCTTTTCTCTTCCGGTGTTGGTGTTGGTGTTGCCCCATTTAATTTATTTCTTACTATTTCTCTATGCTTAAATAGTGCTTGGTCTATTCCTCCAAAGATTTCAATTGAACGATGAGGACAAGCAGTGGCATAGAACTGATTGTGATGTACTATATTATTTTCATTCAGACCATAAACCTTGCATAAATAAGTAGCCAATTCTAAGGCGTTGTCTAAAGCTTTTAAATATGTGGCTTCATCACTTCTTGATTTGCATACCTCAATACCTATATATCTTTGATTTTCTGAATATACACCTAAATGCCAACCTGTTATTCCGTCTGGAATGGTTTGCCAACTTTCAATATCATCGACCCAAAAAGTGGTGCAACCATTGTTATAAGCGTTTGGGTTCTGAACTCTTAATGCCTCTTGATAAGCACTAGCGGTTGAATATGTATTATGAATGGCTATTCCTTTTATTCCTGTCATTGGTTCTTGTGGGAATGTTGGAATAATCATTTTTTGAATAGGAAGTAATGGCATTTAGTAACCTCTTCCGTTTTCTAGCTCTTCCGTAAACAGTACTCCTTTTTCTTCCAGTGCTTCAGTTGTGATTTCGCTTATTTCTTCAATGCTTAGCTCTTTCAAACTAGAGTTTAATTCTTCTGCTATAGTTTCACTATCTTTAGCACCTTGGTTAAGTTGATTGAATATATCTTTAACATACCCTGTACCTTGGCTAATGATTACACCTGCCATTACTGCCCCAATTGCATCATATTGCGTTCTAACTAAAAAAGTAATATCTGTTTTGAAATATAAACATAAATATATACCTAAAATTATAGCACCACCTTTTTTGATGAAGTACGTGTATTTCTTAGAAATTGCCTTATCTGCTACTTGCCCGATTACATCAATAGTTGCATATACCAAAACTGATAGTGTTAATAATTGGCTAATTATTAAAGTTGTTCTTTCCATATTTTGTTCCTCCTTATTTTAAAAATAGGGGCATAAAGCCCCTTGGATTACTTCAGTAATTGAAGTCTTTGAGAAAGGATATTACTATATTCTTTCATAGTTTTAAATTGTTGGTCTAGTAGATCCATTTGGTTAGGTTCTAAATCATTTTCTTTTCCTAAAAAATAACCTAGCTTTTCAATTTTAATATCCAATTCATTCTTTTCTACTTCTATTCTTTTAATTAAATCTTGCATTAAATACACCTCTTTTCTTTAATTTACATTGAAACTAATGCTCCGCACTTGCTGCATTTATAAATTGAAACTCCATTAATTACACCATAGTATCTGTAGCTATGCCCGCCTGTCATTTTACACATAAAACTATTCATATATCCACCCCCTTTCAAAAGAGTAATTGCTACTCTCTCAATTCTGTTATTAGCAAATTAAGCAACATCATTATCATAGGAAAGGCTATACCAGTGGTTATTATAGCAATAATTTTCAATGATAATAACACTCTTGTAAACTCTTTTTCATGGTTAGCAATCTTATCATCTTGTATTTTTTGATAATCATAAAACGTTGTTTTTTCGACAAACTTATTATCCAAGTATAACTCTTGATGTTGGTTAAATATTTCTTCATCTCTATCCATTTACTTTCCCCTCACTTTCCACAAGCTATTTCTTTTCATCGTAAAAACCCTGCTCTAAAAGATAGACTTCAACTGCTTCTCGGTAATCTTCTTCAACTTGATTTAAAGATTTTCTCCCTCTTATAATTAATTGCCCTAAAACTCTGATTTTACCTTGATTTAATTCCATATTAAACACCTCCTCCCAATATATCGATGTAGATATATATGTCCTGAATATCATTTTCTAAACTCTCTACTTTTTGTTGTAACAAAACTGCCTTGTCAACAACTTCTTCTATTTTTAAAGTTTTGGCGACAATCTTACTATTAACATAAGTAAATTGTTTTGAAATGCCATTAATTAATGGATTGTTGATTTCTTTAATTAAATCTTCTGAAACGTCTTTGATTAACACATCAGTTTTTCTTGCGATGATTTCAACACCGCTAATTACTGCTACTATTAAATTATTTTCTATAACTAAATAAGTTGGAATATCGTTCATCAAAGCACCTTCTTTCCAAGTAATGCAACTTTAGTAATATTTGACATATCTCTAAATATAGTTGCTCCACCATTTACCACGACTGTTTCCTTACCACGATTCAATCTAATGGTTGTTGCACTAGTTCTTGCCACTCTTGTAACTTGAGTATATATTTCGCTTTCAAGACCTCTGTATGTAACTGAACACTCGGCATATCCTTGTTCAGAAACTGAACCCTCTAACTGAAAGTAAGCAGTGCCTCTTGCAATTTCTAGCAGTACTTCTTCATATTCTAACAAATCTACACCTATATATATTTCAGTACCAATGTCGCCTTTTGAAGATAGCCCGGTGTAATTCAGATAGACAACTTTATCTACATTATCTTCGTGGGTTAGAAGCCTTACCCAAGGAAACCAACCTCCAGCATTTCGCCTTACATATGTTTCACCAGTATCAAACATAAAAGCCGACTGAACAATGACAGTGTTATATTTTGTTATTGTAACAAAAGCAGGTTGATTATCAGGGGTTGGTCTATTTAAAGCGTTACCCCACATGTAATAAAAACCAGTGGTTGTTTGTAAATTGTAATCATTACTTTTTGCTGAACTACCCTCCCAAAGCCACCCACTATCTTGTGTTAGTTTATGCCTTTGCCCCAAATCAACGTAAGCCTTATGCGCCGCTTGGTAGCTGTTCGTTGGATTAACTGCTGGTAAAGTTAAAGCACCACTCATGGTGTCGCCGGTTTTACTAACTTTTCCGCTTAAATCGTTTTTACTTTTGTCCACATCTGCTATTACATCATTCATATTTCTTGATTTCGCAATAATATAATCACTAGTTACACTCAACACTCCGTTTATGTTGCGTCCATTGTAAAGTAAATCTTGCCTAATTCCACTCGGGTTAGACTGAAGGTCGGTTGTTATTAATGGTGCAAAAGAACTGCTTGCCTGTTGTTGGATAATTAAACTAGCAGTCTTAGCCCCTAGGTTGACTTCTCTTAAAACTCTAAAATAATAATTGCTCGTTATTTGGGTGTTCACTATCTGATCGTTTTCTATTACTCTTCCGCCGACAGTTCCAGCTCCAGTACCTATTGATAGAGTACTTCCCGTAAATGTGTATTTATAAACTTCTCCATAACCTTTGAAAACTACATCTACCAAGGCATTATGATTTAATACGGCACTGTGAAGTCTGGAAGTTAACTTTCCACCAACTACAGTGCTTAATATTTGATTAGCCACTTACAACACTCCTTTCATTTTCAATTTATCAGTCAATCTTGTCCTTGCAAGTCCTAAAGTTACGTTCCAACATCTTCCGTTGGTTGTACTTATTTTGGACACAATTGTTTTCATCTCGTTTATTATACCATAATCTAAATGGTAAATAAAGTTTATTCTTTGATTTAACATGTCAAATTCCTTGTATTGTTCAAAGAATTTGCTTGTTACTTCCACTTCTATTTCGTTTTCGTATTGAAAAGCCAACGCCTCAGAAGCTTTAATCTCTATATCTTCTGTTGATACGCTAACGTTGTCAATGCGTTCTATAGTTCTGTTTGTGATTGGAACTCTTAGAGGGTCGTTTGGGTCGTTTGTTATTGTGCGGTCGCTCTTTAAATAATAATCATAGAAGCCTGTATCATTCACAACTACCCTAACCATTTGGTAAGTTTCACTTGTAAATAAAATATCGTAGTTGGCAACAATATCAGTTTCACTAGTATCTAATACTAAATCTTTAATTGTAAAATCTTCTATAATTGAATATAACCTGTTTTTTTGAAGCGTTACTTTGGTTTGTATATTATACAACCTATCCATTTGGGTTATTAATGTTGAAGTGTCAATTATATTTTGCGGCGCAAACAACAATAGTTCTTTATTTATTGTGTTTGATATTACAGTTAAGGGCAACCCGTCTAGTGCATTAACACCTATGTTGTCATCAAGGAAATCTTTAGTGCTTTTCCCTAGGTTTTGGGTAATTCCTGCGTTGATATATCCTTTAGTTTGAAGAGCGTGTCCGTTCAATGATGTTTCTAACTTGTACACCTTTTCACTTACTGGATCAATTTTTGTGATTAACCCTATTTGTTCTTTGTTGTTGAAGTCGTTGAATGTGCAAAAGTAACCTTCTTTAAATAAGTTTGCATCAGAAATTTTGTGCATTGTTATTTCTAAACGTGCGGTGTTTTTGTTTAAACTATCAAACACCAATTCATTTAGTTTGTAATTGCAATTAACTACGTTTTCTAATTTCCTGTTTAATATTTCCAACTCTTACACCACCCTTAGTTGATTATATACAACTAGCTTTACAAATTCTTTTTCTAACCTAGTGTTTTTTACAATTAGGACATATTTTCCTTTTGGCAACACTCCAAAAGTTGATAAACTTCTGTCTCTTAAGTGTCTGACGTCTACACCATTTACAAAAATACCTTTGTTCTGCATAGATGTGTCTATTACAATAGTTTGGTTCGTTATTAAATTCAACTTCCCTGTTATGTATTTTTTCCCTTGAAGGTCGGATATCTCGAATTCCAGATTGTTTGCTCCATTTGGTATAGTTATTTTAACGGGGGCGTTTTCATGTCCTGTGTTTTCAAATTGAAAAGAGTTGTAATCGCTTGCTGCGTTGTCATAACCATACTCAAAATCATATTCGTAATCATAGTTTGATAACTCCTCTCCATTGTTGGTGTTGTACAGATAGGTCCTTTCATTTATCCAATTAGAAAGTATTTTCAAATCTATGTCAATATCGTATTCATCAAATCTTAATTTTTGGCGTTTTGTGATGTTTGAGTATGCACAGTAATGATAGTGCAGTTCCCCTTCGTTGTAATCTTTGAAAACCAATTTAAATTGTTGGTTTTCCTCGCAAAGGAAATCTCTAGTGATTAACCAATTTTCAACACTATCACAAGCCCCTTTGATTGTTATATAACTTTCGCTCAACTCTCTTTTGAAACTTGTGTAAATGTATTGGTAAATCGAAAGGCTATCATATTCAATCGCCCTCTTAAATTCTAAAGTGTCAACGTAGAGAAAGAACGATCCACTTATTAAGTCAAGCTTTTCCCCTCTTTCGTTTTCTAGGTATAGGTCAAATTTATGGTTTTTCATTATTTTTTACCTCCAAGCAATTTATCCATTGCGTCTGCTACTATTCGTGCTAATTTTACTGGGTCGTCTACACCGCTTATATTGAATATTGGATTTACATTATTCACGACTGGGACTGCATCATTGCGTAACTGAACTTGTTGAGTTAGGGTAGGATTGATTATTCCATTTACCGCTTCATTAAGTTTTGGTAGCAACTCTTGTTGTATCTTCTTGTATTCTTCAATGGCTTTATCAACACTTCCAGTGATGAAGTCAAAGTTTTTGTCCAAGACATCAAAGAATGAAATCCCTAAAAACTTGTTTTGTTTTTCTTTTAATTCTTTGTCGTTTTTATCTATCAAAGCTTGCATTTTGTCCATGTCTTCTTTTATAAAGTCATAGTTTTTGTCTTCTAAATTCCAACGATACTCATACTCTTCCTTCATCAATTTCAATTGTTGTTCTAGTTTTTTTATATACTCTTCATAGATAGGCACTTCCCCTTCTCTGCCCATTGCTTTCAACCACTCTATATCGCGTTTGTATTGTTCAATATAGTTTTCGATAGATTTTTCTTTTGACATTAAATCAGACCTTCTTTTTAAATTAAGTTCCTCTTCTCTGATCATTTCATCATAATAATCTTTGATTTTCTCTTTCATCTCTTCACTAGTTGCTAAGCCTAACGCTTGTTCTTTTGCGTTTTTTAGGTTTTCTAGCTTAAACTTGCTGCTAGTTTTGAATAAATCAACCTCAGTCATTGATTTAGCTATATCTCTATATGCTATTGGCAACTCCTTTAAAGTGTTTACAGCAACTTCAACAATGTTTCTAGCACTCTTTTGCACGACGTTGCTTGTGCTTGTTATCCCTAGTGAATATCCAACTCCATAATCATTTCCTAACCTCATTGCTACCTTTGAAGGGGAGTTAGATTGCTGTTTGTTTTTGACTGCTTGTATTGCTCCTGCCGCTATATTCACTGCGGATGTTGCTACTGAAATAGCCGTGCTTGCGATACCTGAGCTGAACCCATTCCCAAAATCAACTCCTAATCCATGTGTTGATGTTGATGAATTTTTTAAAGGGTTTGTAGCCTCTGCTGCTATTCCACCTGCTGTTCTTGATACCCCGGGTTTCCCTAATTCTAAACCGTCGGCAAATTTTTGTGTGTAGGTACTTCCTTTTGCACTAATAGAAGGTTCTCCTTTAGCTAACTCTTGTCCTATAGCACTTGCCCAACCGTTTACTGCACCACCAAAAGAGTTTGATGCTTCTCCTAATTTCTTTTTTGTTTGGTCGGCTATACTAACAGCTGCACCTTCAATGTAAGGTGTTCCTTCGACCATTCCTTTTGCCATTTCTTCCACGCTTGTTGTTCCTGCGTTGTAACCATCAGTTTTAACCTTTTCTAAACGCGCTACTGCTTGTTTATCAAGCTCAATTTTCTCCGCTTCTGTAAGTGTGTTATATTTCTGCTCCAATACCGCCTTTTCATCTCCTGCATTTAAAGCTACATTCACAATATCGGCTGCGCCTTGCTCTTTTAATATTTTCAAACGCTCTTGGTGTAATAACTCCTGTTCTTCTGCATTGGCTTGTCCTATACCTAACTCTGTTAGGGCGTTTACAGAACTTTCTCTGTACGCTTCTGGTAATTTGTTTATTTCTTCAACAATACCTTCTACGGCTATCCTTTGGTTTTCTGATAATAAAGCGCTGTTGCTTTGAACTTGACCATTAGCATCTATCCACACCTTAGCACCTTGACCAACTGCATCATTAGTAGCTAGTAAAACTCTTGCTATTTCAGTATTTGCTTTACCAATGGCTGCAACCTCATCTTCTTGCAATCTTTTTACTGCGTTTACATATTTTTCCCCGCCACTAGCACTATCATCACGTAAATATTGAATGCTTGAATACATATTAGCGTATTCTTCAGTTATTAGTTTTGCCTTGTCGACAACTACCAATCTTGCTTGCTCTAGTAATTCTTTTTGCACTTTAGGATCGGTTATTCCTCCTGTTTGCATCTCTTTTTCAAGAGCATAATCTAAAGTTCCGCTTTTGCCTTCTAATTCTACTTCTAACGCCGCTTTGGCAATGTCTGCATAGTGCGTTTTTATTGCTTCCAACTCTTCTTTTCTTAATTCTCTGTTTTCGTCTTGCGCAACTTTGATGATGTTTTGTATAGCATCTTCTGCAATTTGTATCTTGTTTTCTGCTCCAGTGTAAGTCTCTTCGATAGCGTTAACAGTCTTGTCAATTTCTTCAGGAGAGAAACCTGCAATCTTCAAAGCTTTTGAAGTTATGGTTATTTGTTCTCCTTTAAGCTCTCCAAGTTTGGTTTTTATGTTATCGACACCACTTGTGAATTTTTCTTCTAAGTTTTTTATGCCACTTGATGACACTATTACTTTGTCCATTTCGTGAACACTATCAATAACACCTGATATGGCAGTGTTTGTTTTATTTTCAAAAGTGCTGTAATCTACACTAGTAATTGCTTTAGATACGTCTTCCCCTACTTTCTTAGCATTCTTGACTGTGTTGTTTTGTTTTTTATCTAACAACACGTAAGCTGCGACTAAACCACCAATCACAAGAGTGGCTGCGATTACGTAAGGATTAGCTGATGATAAAGCTTTACCTACTAACCCAGCGTTCTTTGCTGCTGTACTTGCTCCGGTTGCCATTCCGTTTTGCGCTAAAGTTAATCCACCCTGTGCTAACCCATACGCTTTAATTGCACTCGTAACAAGACCAAAAGTTTTAACACTTAACCCTATAACTCTAGTGGTAGCTCCAACTGTGGTTAAAAGGAAGGAAAACCCTTTTATTAAAGGTGCTAATGCTGTTGCCGCAAGTAAAGCTTTAACAACTAGATTGACTTGTTCTTGATTAAGACTTTTAAACCATTTTTGAGCATTCTTTATAACTCCGCCTACCGCTTGTACAGTTGGTATCAAGGCGTTTCCTAAATCAAGCACTATACTTTCTAACAAAGACTTAAAGACCCTTAATTCTCCCCCAATTCCTCCCTCTAAGGTGTCGGCAAATTTTTGTGTAGCTCCTTTTGAGTTTTCTATTTGAGAAGCATAATCGTTTACTTTTTCAGTAGTCGTTCCTAGTAGAATGTTTACAGCGTTAATATCCCTCTCGTCAAATATTTCTCTTAATGAAGTGTTTTTTTGTTCGTCATTCATATCTTTTGTTGCTATTCTTAACTCCTCAAATATGTTTTTTAAACCCTTAGCATTACCTTCTGCGTCATAAGCTGCTACTCCTAACATATCTAATCTTTCTTTAGCTTTGTCTGTAGGCGTGAATAAAGATAACATCATTGAACGCAAGTTAGTTCCAGCTTCTGTTCCTTTTCGCCCGTTATCCGCAAGCACTGCAAGCACCGCATTAGTATCTGCCATGTTTTGTTTAAACCCTCTAGCAACTCCTCCAGCAGTGATGTTGGCTTCTGTTAGATCTCTTATTTCTGCATTTGATATACTTGCTGCTTTAGCCCATTGGTCTGTTAGCATAGTTAAGTCGCTAACCTCTAACCCCCACTGTTTCAAAGCGCTTGCTCCCATATCGCTAGCTTCATCTAATGACAAAACCCCAGCACTTGCTAAATTTAACACTTGTGGCAAAGCAGTGATGCTTTGATTAACATTGAACCCAGCGCTCGCTAAATTACCTAACGCAGTTGCACTTTCTGCACTTGTGTATCGTGTTGTGTCTCCTGCAAGTTTTGCTGCTTTATCAAGTCTAGCATACTCTTCTGCACTCGCTTCTGTAATGGCTAAAACTTTTCTTAACTCATCATCATACCCTGCGATTGATTTAACACTGAAAGCAGTCAATAACCCTGCTGGCACTGATAGAGTTTGTAGTCTGCTACCTAAATAATAAATAGACTGCCCGCTATCGAATATCTTCTTCCCCACGCTATCTACTTGACCGCCCAGTCTTGCAAAAGAGTTGTCTTTAGCGATTTCCATTAAGTTTGATTTGAACACTGAAAAAGGATTGGATATTTGAGTTTTCAACTTACTAACACTTGCTATTTTGCTTTGTAATTTAGTTATTTCAGTTGTTGTTTCTCTAATTTCTTTTTCGTACCTATTCATTTCATCTGCTTTATTTGCAACACCTTTAGAATTGGCTAACTTTTTTTGTTCTTCAGTTAGCAATTTGACTTTATCTTTTGCTTGTTTCAGGTTTTCTTCTAATAGTTGGGACTTTCTTACTACCAAATCCAGACTTTTAGGTGTTTCTTTTAATGCCGCATTCACGCTGTCAATGTTTCCTTTAGTGGCTTGCATAGATGCACTTAGGTTTTTTAGTGTAGGTGTTCCTTTTAGTGTTGCGTTTAGTTCTTTGCCTTCTTTTTCAAGTAAAGATACATCATTCTTTGTTCTGATTATGGTAGCGTTAAGGTTGTTCATTTGCGTGGTCCAAGCACGTGTCCCAACGTTAGATGATTCGTTCAATTCTCTTTGTTCTTGATTAAGCATATCTAACTTTATTTTAACTTCGCCTATCTCATCATTTACCAATTTGTACTTAGTTTGTAACATTGCGGTGCTAGTGCCTACTAACGCCATTCTCTCATCTAACGCCTTTGCATAGTTGCTACTCGCTTGTATACTGCTTGAGACATCTTTTAATGTTGGTATGCCTTGAATTTGATTAGACACTGCCTGAAGTGCTTTTTGTTGTTGTTTTAAAGATAGTTCGTTTTTAAGTAAAGAAATGTTGATGTTACTGTTTGCTGCTAACCATTTTTCAGTTCCTTTATCAACTGCGTTGTCAAGTGTTATTTGAAGAGCTTTTAATCGGCTAATTTCTTCTTTTGTCAACGTGATGTTGCTAGTTAGGTATTTAAATTTTTCCCCTAGTAAGGTCGTGTCATTCTCATCAAATTTTAACCCTTTGTTTATTTCTTTTAGTGCTTTTTGAGTGTAATTGCTCTCTTTTCTTATTTTGGTTAAAGAGTTTATTAGCCCACTATCGTCTATTCCTAGTTTTACAAATATACCTTTTATCTGGTTTCCACCTGTTGCCATAATTAATTTCCTCCTCTCTTGTTCTTTTTACATGTTTCTAAGTATGTTCTTTGCCAACTCAACATTAGCTTTATCAGTGATTGGTTTTTCTTTTGGTTTGTTTAGGTTGTTCAACTCCTTCAACACGTCAATTACTTGTCCGACACCCATATTTTCGTAATCACTTATGTTCATGTTTCTAGCGATCATAATTGCCAAAAGTTTATTTATAGTTAAACTTTCCTCGGTGTCGGACTTTGTTAGTTTTTTGTTTTATCAGTTTCTTGTTCTGTTTCTTTGATTATTAAATTAGTGTAAGCTAAATTAATAATATCTCCCATAACTGGTATCACATCCGGAATGTTGTATTTATCCAAGAAACTATCATAATCTTCCTCTTTTAAAGCTTTGCCCGTTAAAGCCATACAGAAAAACACGTCTAGTACTTCCATAGTGTTGCTTTGGTCTGATAATAAAAGAAGATTTTCCCTATCTCTTTTCATCTTTTCTCTGTTGTCAATTAAGTTAGCAATTTCCTCAATCGTTAGTTTGCGATTTTTGTATTTTTGTTTACCTTGTTTGTCTAGCTTCGGCGTTCCGTCTTTATTAGTTATTAAATCGCTTATTTTCCCTGACGATAGAGTTTCCTCGATTAAAGCTATTCTTTCGTTATCCATGATTATTTGATATGACACTTCATAATCATTCCTAACTTTTTCTATAACTTTAACGTAATCTTTTTTAAATAACTCTTGATAAATTTTGGCTGTTCTTAGCGTTGCTTTGCAATTCATTCCTAGTATAGTTTGCATGTTTTTTTCTCCTTGTGTTTTAATTGAAAAAGGGCTTTTAAGCCCTTTAGACTTTGTAAGTCTTTTTTATTATTATGCTTTAGGTGTTGATGTCGGCATTACTCTTGTTACTTCTTCTGGCTCTAGTACTGAATTGAAGAAAGTTGCGTAAGCAGTGTCTTTTTCAGTTATGAAGGCTTTTACTGCCTTGTCGTTTTCTCTAGCTGTAGCCTTTAATGTTAATTCGTTAGTTTGAGGTTCTGCATTCTCTCCTTTGGTTGAACGGTTAATGTTCGGTCTACTCATTGTAGAGTTATAGAATACATATCTTTCTCCTTCAGTATCGCCTGACACTTCAAACAAAATTGCACAATCCTTAGGAATTGCGTTGGCAAATTCCACTCGTAAGCCATTAAGTTGTTTTTTCTCGCCTAATACTTCTTCTCTTATGAATTCTGTAAGGTTAGCTATTGTTATTTTTAATTCGTAACCCTGATTGGTGTTAGATTTGAAATATGCAATATTATCTGCATAAAAAGTGTTTTCTCCTCCTGAAGTAGATATGTCTAAAGATACTAACCCTGGAACTCTTGTAGGAGTGCCGTAAGTGTACTTCTTCGTAACTGCATCATAGCTTGTTATTAATGCTATGTGAAAGTTTTCTAACCCTATAATTACTTTATTTGCGTCTGCCATGTTTTAAATTCTCCTTTTTTTATATATTTTTATTTATGTTGTCTATCAAATCCCGATAGAATTTTACACTGAATGTATCATAAGACCTGACTACAAATGGTTGTGGTCTTTGATATATAGTTCCAAACTCTAGAAAGTGCATTCTCCAACCTTCTGTATTGTGAAAAACTGCATTCTTCTCTTTTCCTATTTTGAAAACATCTCGTTCTGATACCCAACTATCTTGCAAGTGTTTTTTGTTTGCAAAAGGGCTCCTTGGTGTGTTTGATTTTAACTCCTCTAGTCCTATCGTTAAATATTGATCAAGGGTGTTGTCTACAGAGCCTTCTATGTTTTCTATATTCCCTTTAATGATGCCAACCAATTCATTAGTTAATTCATCAATATTTATAGACTTCATCTCTAAATACCTCTTCGCCTGTCATTGTAACGTTGCGGTAATCGCTAAATTCTAACTCGCGCTCGTAATTCGCTTGATAAGTATTTACTTTGACTACATCTTCTATTTGTTTTGTAATATCATCTATTTGCATTTCACTAATCTTGTCTTTGTAATAAATGTTGATAGTGAACCTTTGTTGATAGACTGATAAATCTGTTACGTCAAACCTGTTTCTGTTAGTTCTCTCTACCACAATTGCTAAATCTTGGTTTTGAGCTATTTTCCTGCTTCTTGTTACAGTTACGTTCCCAGTTGCTTCATCAATAGTCTTTAGCAGATCGTTGAAGTTATCAAATTGTTTGTAAGCCATTACTTAATTTCCTCCAACTCCATCATAATTTTTCTATTACCTATTGATTTTATTCTCGCTATTTTATATTTTTTGTTTTTGTATGTTACGTGCATAGGTTGATACTCCAAATCCTCTTTCCACACTATGCTGTTTTCCCCGACTTCCAAGGTGTCTGTTATTTCTCTTCCTTGTGCTTGCGCTTGATAGTAGCTCTCGTTGTAAGTGTCATATTCTTTAATGCGTGCTTTCCTTGATTTTTCTAGAGTTTTAACTTCATACTCTTCCACCAATTCTTTTAAAAAATGGATAGTACACACGCCTCTTTTTCGCCTGCTTGATTTATTCTGGGACACTCCATAATAATTAACTTTACCCATTAGTAGTTGCCCTCTGAAAAACGCCAAAGCCTCAATGTACCAATTAAATTTCTGTATCTCTCCCAAACTACTGGATAATTAACATCACTATTCATCATTAGATACACGTTGTAACCAACGCACACGACATAACTATCATGATACATACTGTTATTGGGTTTTCCTTCTTCGTTGAATGTAGGATGCTTTAACCCCTCTGTTTCAAGTTTTACATAACTTGCGTTAATGTAATCTAAAATATCGTTATCCCACTCATCAGTATCTACTATTTCGTTATAACTTTTTATCTTCTCTAGTATCGACTGTGGTTGTATCATCTGCTATCACTTCCTTTGCTTTAACTTTAGGAGTTTTTAACTCATAACTATCTAAAGGCAATGCTGCTAGTTGCTCGTTTCCCACAACAACTTCACTACCAGTTAAGGCAGTGATTGTAGTGGTTTTCAGTAATTTAATCTTAATCATTATACAACAGTTCCTTTTTTAATGGCTACTGAACTTTGGAATGTATATAAACGACCTGCAAAACGATTTCTCATATATAAAGCGTTTTTATTGTCTGCAAATTGAGTAAATCTATCAATTAACACTTCTGGTGTCATGCCATTAGGAGCGTTTATACGGTAGAAGTCATCTGTTACTACCAAGATAGGATAGTCTGTTGCTAATGCTGTGTCCCAAGGCTTCAGTTGAGAGTTGAACTCAACCGGATATCCATTGAATAATGGTTGCTTAGTTACAACGTCAATTGAGTGTAAAGGTCTTCCTGTTGTGTCTTTTTGATTAATGATTTCTTTGTAATAAGTTTTGCGGTTCATGATGAATGTTATGTTTTTTCCTTGCAAAATTTCGCCTAAGACTGTATTAGCTACTTCAAAATTAATGACACCTTTAGCGTTGTACCCTACGATTCTTCCATTGTCTGGATCTGCTGCTAACTCTGTGAAGATACCATATAACGCTTCATTTTCTTTAGCCCCATATAACATATCAAATTCAATCTTTTCTATAAATTTAGCGGCTAATCTATTTCCAATGTAACTCATTAAATCAACTGCACTCATAAGTTCTACTTCTTCAGTCCATTTAATATATGCATTGATAAACTCTGGGCTCATTAATACACTGTCAAGTTCAAAAATTGCTTCATCTCCACGCCCACTATCTTCTGGTTGGTTCTTAGCATTTAAATCTACACGTTTTTCAATTGAAATCTTTACTATCCCCTCAATAGAAGTAACATAAGCTTTCTTCAAAATGCTTCCGGTTTCTTCTATCTTACGTAGTAAATTAGTCTCAAGTAATGTTGGCACTAACACACTAAAGTCATCTCCAGTTAAACCAGGTAATAACCCTGTGTCAATTCCTTTGAAGTAGTCTAGTATAGGTTGGTTGCGATTTCCTTTATCCTTTGAACGTATCGCCTTTGCCCACGCTTCAACATATGCTGGATCGTTGCGGTAATTGCTTTCATCAACATTATCAGAGAATGTTTTTTCTACCTTAACTTCAATCCCATTAGCTTTTTCTAATCTTTCTTTTGCCATTTTTTCCAACACGTCTAACTCTTTGTTAGTGTTGCGGCATTCTTTTTCTAATCCTAACAACTCATTCTCTGCTTTTTCAAAATCGTAAGTGTCATCATCCGCTTTTGTAAGCATTTCCGCTTTTAATTCATCAAATTTAATTTTGAATTCTTGTGCTTTAATTCTTAGTTTTGTAATTTTACTCATTTAATTAAATCTCCTTTAGTTTTATTTTTCTTAGTCTTTTTTTTCTATCACTTAACATTTCTTGTTTTTTGACAACTTCTTCATTTTCAACCAATTCTTCTTTTTTGCTTTTAACTTGTTCTATCACTGCTTGCGGGTTAGCTGGTGTTACTACAACGCTACCCTCACGTATATAACATTTGTTAAAGTCAAAACCTTGTCTCTGTTTGTCCCACGTTAAATCGTTTTCAAAGTCTTCAACACCAAAACCTATAGACATCTCACATAACGCTCCATGTTTTAACAATTCATAAACTTTGTCGGCATTTTTGTCATTTTCTAACAAAATTGCCTCGATTTCTACACCTCGTTCACTTTCATAAGCTTTTAAATAACCTATCGTGTTCTCTAAGTTATAGGTGTTGTGATTGTAAATTAAAGGATATACTTCTCGCTTAATTAAAGCCTCTTTAAAGCACCCTTTTACAAACACATCACTATCTCTATCTACGTTACCATAACTTGCTAACAACCCTTTAAAAGTGCGTGTATCATCTCCTGTTGGTGTGATGCCTATACTTTTTATATTTTTGAACTCATTAATATTCATCACCTCCTTTAAGTTCTTTTTTTGGACACATTTATAATGTTTGGGCAAACTGCGCTAATCTATGTAATCAATTAGCACAGTTTTTAAATTATCGTCCTTCGTATTTTTAAACATTTCTTTTGCTATTTCTGAATTGGTTTTTTTAGGTTGTTCAGTTTTAGGTGTTTCACTACCTCCTAACTCAACAGCATTAGCGTTTGTGTAGAAAGTATCTCCTCCATTTACATAACTTAGACCCATTTCATCACGCATTTCATTAACATTCATTACACCATGGTAGATAGCTTTATCCATGAAATTGGTTAATTGGTTTAAATCTGCTCCAACCAGTGAACGTTTCACGATGTTTATCATACGCCCATAACGACGCTCTTTTTGTGGTATGAGTTTATATGTTATCTCTTGATGAAACTTTGTAATCACTGGTTCTAATGTTGCGTTGTAAAAAGCGTCATACTCTTTGTAAGTGAATGTTCCGTTAATTATGTTTTCGTTTATCCCATAAAAGGCATACAAGTATTTCATCATCTTGTCTATATCATCGCTATTTGTGGGTTTGAACTCTTTATTCAAGACTTGAAAATTTTCAGTGTCATCAATTATTGCTATAGATGTTCCAGAAGAATTTAGCATATTGAAGAATGCTTTTCCTTTTCTTTCTTTAGCTTCATCATCTCCCATTACACCTTTTAAACTCAATACACCTTTTACACTATTGTTTTTACTGAATTCGGTTAATTGTGCTTGTATGTTTTTGTTGAATAGCGTGGGCAAATTGCCTACGTCGTTATCAAGTTGATATTTATCTCCTTGCAATACTTTAAACGAACTTCTTCTCATATGGATTACATCTCTATATTTTATTGCGATAACTTCAGTGTTGTTGTTTTCTTTTCCTTTGTATGTAAACCTCTTCGTTTTTTTATCAGTTGAATTTATATTGTTTTTAGGTTTTGCCCTTAGTAATAGATATTTTTCGCTCCCACTCTCATTATACCCAAAACCAAAATCATACAATGTTACATCAATATTTTCTAAACCTATAATATTTTTGTTGCTATCTCTATCTAAATAAGCTAACCCATTACCATATCTGAACATCTGATAAAAGAATGTCGATAAGAAGTCGGCGCTTGTTTGTAAGTCGTTTGCCCTTAAATTCAGAATATCGTTAATTGCACTCTTTTCAAGAAATAGCACTTTGTTGTCTTTACGTATAATGTCTTTGAATTTTAACATACACAGTTCATCTGCTAGTCTGCGGTAGATGTTATCAACTATCCATTCCCCACCACCTGTAACCATTCCGTTGTTTGTGCTTAAGTGATCTAGAAATGTGTTGATGTTATCGTTTTCTTTTTTATCCATTGTTGCTTCAATTGTTTGAATGTTTTTGACAATGTTATATTCTTTTTTAATCTTCGATAGTAAACCCACCAGATCCACCTCCTTTGTATCCTAACTCAAATAACTCTTTGGCTTTATATGCGTAAACCAAACTGTCTCCTCCGTCTATTCTTGAACGTTGTTTATATTTCCTTAATAGTATTCCACCGTCTTTATCTTCATCTTTAATTATAGCACCTAAATGAATTTCTAGCAACTTATTATTGAAATATATTTCTCTGTTACTGAATTTTCTGCTTAACGTGTTGATTAGTGGAGTTATCAATTTTCTGTTTTTGTTGTAAATGGCATCCACAAAGTTTTTTCCGTACTTTGTTCTAAAGTTATAAATAATTCTATCCGCTCGGTTTGGGTCTGCTCCTACACGTAATATCACTATCCCTGTTTCTTTGACAATTCTTTCCATTTCTAATTCTAT
This sequence comes from Oscillospiraceae bacterium, assembly GCA_051658665.1. GTDB lineage: Bacteria > Bacillota > Clostridia > Oscillospirales > Ruminococcaceae > JBOFNA01. The sequence goes on along the minus strand of JBOFNA010000045.1, from coordinate 5,872 downwards.
TTTGTGTTGCTCGATATATGATCCTTCCAGAGCAAATAAATATCCTTTATCAATGTACCATTGATAGTCAATCTTATCTTCTTTACTGTTTTTTTCAACTAAGTCTTTAGGCATGTAGAACCATTGCTTTATGTAGTCGTTTCCATTGATTTCTGTCATGTACGTAACACAACTTAAATCTGTGGTCAATGACATATCTAAGCCTAAAAAACCTTTAGTGCCTTTTAGTATTTTATAGTCATAGTTATTTACGATACAATCATCAAAAGAAAGCCAAGCCTCGGTGCTGTTTTGGGGTATGTTAAACGACTTTGTAAGAATGCTTGCTGTCTTTGTTCTGTCGCTCATTGCACTCTCAAATAGATTTCTTAGCTTTGATATTTTTACAGTTAGTCCTGCCTGTGGACTTGATTTTCTGCAATTAATTACAAAACTATCTGGGTCAACTAACTCTTCTAAGCTGTCTTGCTCATATAACCATATCCTTGTTGTATCATCTTCGTATTCTCCGTCCAATACTTCTCTTAGATATTCCAATCTTCTATCAAGGTACTTTCCTCTTAATGTGCCTTGTGTGGTTATCTCTATAATAAAGTTATCACGTTTGATATTCTTTTTTAATTGAGATATGAACTCGTCTTCTTTCATTCCATGTACTTCATCAAGTATAAGGATACTAGGGTTTATTCCCTCTTTAGCAAGTGATGAACGTTCCCCAGCCATTGCTGATATTTCGCCATTGTTGTGCTTAGTTTGCATTCTAAGTTGGGATATTTGCATTCTTACCATTTTGTTGAGTTGAGGGTTTTTCTCAACCATGTTTTTTATGTAATCAAAACATAACTTAGACTGTTCTTTAGCGTTTGAACCTATGAATGCTTTAGGTGCATACAAATCCATGCCAAACATCAAGTAAATTGCAATTGCAGCAAGTAACGTCGTTTTACCATTACCAGAAGCAACCATTAAAAATATTTCTCTAGTCATCCTTGTTCTTGCTTTTTGAGAGCCTAATAATTCTAACGTATCTGGATCAACTTTTTCCTCGTCAACATAGTGGTAAAAACCTACCAATGAACATATAAATGCTTTTTGCCATAAGGATAAAGTTATTGGTTTTCCTATCAATTTAGGGTCATCACTTTCTAATAGTAAGCAAAAATTAGATATAAAGAATATCGCTTTTCTACATTCCTTTATATCTAACTCGTATCTATCATCTTCTAAATAACGTTTATTCCTTTCCATTTCTTTTTTAAGATACTCTCCCGCTACTACTTTGCCATTGTCAATGCGCCATATATACTCGTGCAGTGGTGTTTTGAATTTTGGTGTTGTTTTAGAATTCGTCTTCTTCATCATCATTCATAAAGTCGCTAAAGTTTCCTATGTCCATTTCTTCAACCCCATTATTCCCTTTTGCTTTAAATTCATTTAACAACAATTTGACCGTAGCTTGATATTTAGGCGTCATCTCGTTGTACGCTTTTATTATTGGGTTTACTAATTTTCCGTTAGCTGGAGATATTATAAACAACTCATCACTTTCCAAAGCGTCTTTAATTGCTTTTTGTAATTCTTTCATTGTTTTAAGTTGAGTTCTATAAACGCTAGAAACATCACTTTGCAATTTTTCTTTTGTTATTTTTTTTGCCATTTTTTTCTCAACCTTTCTATATCGTTATCTCTTAATTTGCCATTATCTTCTTCAGCGGTAGTTGTATCAGTAAATGTTTTTTTATTATGGCATGGTAAACATAACAGTTGCAAATTGTATTCGCCATACGCTAAAGTTTGATCGTGATAGTTATTCGTGTTTAATTCCGTTATGTGGTCGGCTACGTACCTTGCATCGCCTATTATTTTGCCACACATTTGACATATCCCTAAATGTTTGTTAAATGTTTTTCGAGATGTGTTCTTCCACGCTTTACTTTTGTAAAAACCTGTTTCCCGTATTCCATTCTTTTGTGCCACTACTACCACCTCTTTAAAGGTATTGTAACATCTACGATAAGTTATGTCAAATATAAACAAAAAAACTCAACTTTCGTTAAGTTTAGTTGTGAACCCTCGTGGGTTACCTCTTTAAGTGTTGTAAGGTCTTGTAACTGTTTAACAACTCTCCCACGCCTCTTTTATTGCTATAGCTTTGTTTAGACACTTGCTATCAGTCTTATAACATGGATTTCAATTAATAAGCCTTAGGAGTTGTCTAAGCTCCATTGCCCTGTTGCAGGTAGGTAATTACTCCTCTTGCAAATCTCATTAATATCTAAGCTTTTGTTGTCAGTGTACCAGTTGGAAAGCTTTATAAACAACCTTTTGGGAGCAGGCTTAACCTATTTTTTTATGTCCCTTTTCCGGTTTCAAACCAGTAATGAGTGTATTTAATTTAGCAGTTTACATCTGCTCCCTCAAGTCCTCTTAGGTATCTTAACGGTACGTTTGATAAGCGGTTAAACTCCGCTATAAGGTTTAAAAAAGAAAGTTTGCAGCAAACTCAACTAAATCGTGTTTCAAGGGGATGAATGATTTTGTTTTTGTTTGCTACTTCTAAAGTATACCACACTTAATTTAAAGTGTCAACAGTGAACACAATGTGAACTAATCTTCTATCATTTGTTTGAATATTTGTTCCATTACATCAACTACAATACCGTTACCTGCTTGTTTATATAATTGTGCATTGCTACAAACGCTTTGAGCTTTGTAAAAATATTCATCATCAATTCCCATTAGTCGCCAACATTCTAAAGGCGTTAGTTTTCTGATTGCCAAATCTGTTTTAACTACTCCACCACCAGCGCTTGTACTACTTCCACAATTAGTGCCCAAAGTGCTAAAAATATTTTCTTCACTGTTAATGTTTTTAACATTATGATTAACCACCACTCCAACATCAGGGTAAGTTTTAAGAGTTTGAACCATACTTTCTTGCACCACACCTCTTTTTTGATGTGGTCTATTTAAATAAACTCCGTCTCCCTCTTGTGCAACTGCATAACCCTTTTTTGTGTCCTCAGGTATGGCAATGCCATACCTATCATCTTCATTGATTATGATGTAATTACTAGTTGCAACATTACTTTCTCTTGTAGTAATGCAAGTAGCAATTTTTTGATCTGTTTCATCTAATTTTACAGGGTTAAATCTATCTCCACGCACTAGCCCATTTCTATCTGTCATATCACTAAAACACATTTTAGCTTTATCACTCAAATAGTATTTTTCTTCAACATCTTCAATTGGCAATAAGTAATCTTTTAATCTTTTTTCAAGAGTAAATGGTTTTGGAAACTCATAATAATAATCCCCTAAAATAGATACCATGAATACTCTGTCTCTATTTTGTGCAACACCATAATTTTTAGCGTTTAAAGTTTGCACATAGTTGCTATAACCTAGTTCTGCTAGTTCTTGTTGTATCTCGTTAAATTGATTTACAAACTTTGTGTGGACTTAGTCCACTACATTCTCCATAATCAAGACTTTAGGCATATTACCATTTATTTTTGTTTCTTTAATTATTCTTAAAACTTCATAAATTAACCCGCTTCTAGTGTTCTTATCCATGCCTTTTTGTTGCCCGGCTTTTGATAAATCTGTACAAGGAAATGAATAAGTCAAGACATCTATTTCAGGTAAATCACTGCCTTTTATATCTGTTATGCTACCAAAGCATTTATCATCATTGTGCATTGTTTGATACGATTGGATAGCATATTTATCAATCTCACTATAGCCAACAACTTCAAAATTGTTGGTTATTCTTTCTAACCCCATACGTTGACAACCAATTCCACTAAAACATTCAAATAATTTTATTTTATGTTTTTTGGGAAAGTAAAATCTTTGTCTTAGTATTTCAAATATATTTATTTGGTGTTCCATTTATAACACTCCTTTATTTTCGTTTTAAGACACCGCCGCGCAACGATAAGGTTTTTGTATAATGTTTTACCTATTTTGTTATAATACCTCTTAAACTCGTTGTGTGTGGCTTTAAATGCTATACTCCTGCTATTCTATTCTTGTTATCAAGTTTGGATAAAGATTTTCTACTATTTCTTTAGCCTCTTCCACGCTTCTAGGCGTTGGTAGTTGGAAAACAATGTCATCTGTTAAGCTGGTTTGTTCCAATTTTTGAATTGCCGGCTTTCCTAATTTTAAGGTTTCATCTAGTTTTTTAGGATTAGCTTTAAAACTCTCATTTACAGAATTAAATAAATCCCTTGTTTGTGCAATGAATGTATTGTTCTCATCATGCTCCAAAATCCTTAACCTATCCTTGACAATTTCAAACACCTTATACCCTGCTTGCCCATACTTTTCCAAAACCTTATCGCCCATGATTGAGCACGTTTGGCAATTTACTAAATGTGGCTGGTTCTGAATGTAAATCACTTTGCTTAAACTACTAACGCCATAATCAGAAGCATACTTCAATAAATCTGTTGCATATTCCAACCCTAGGTTGTGTTTTGTTGCTTGTGGTTTTATCAATTCTATCAGATCTGCTGGTTTAGGAAAGAACTTACCAATCTTTAAATACGATTTAATAGACAATATCAATTCATCAATGTTCAATTTCTCTTCTTTGAACATTGTTATGTACAAATTCACTAAATCGCTTGTTACTTCTTTGTCGTAAATTATGCTAAGTTGAGTAAATAGACTTATCACTTCTTTTTGTTTATCCATTTCATCACTCCTTAGATTATTATGTCTTTAGCTTCTAGACTAAAGTTTTGTGTCATTCTCAAATCTACATTAGCATCTAACGCTTCAATCATACGTTCATTGAACTTAGAGTTAAATAGCGTTGACACTCTAAGATACTTATTCATTTTAGGATTGCTCCATTGTACTTTGAAATATGCAAGCATTCTTTTTATTTCTTCTATTGAATACTTATTCATTTCTTTAAATCTCTTTTGAGGTAAAGTTTCAATTGTTTTATCTTTTTTAATTTGGTATTCTTGCAAAATTGAAATTAAATCATTTTTTGAAAAGTTTTTGAATACACAAGAGTTGTGAAGCAACTCGTTCTCTTCTAATCTAATCTCTTCTAATCTAATCTCTTCTAATCTAATCTCTTCTAATCTAATCTCTTCTAATCTAATCTCTTCTATACTATGGATACCAATGGTTGTCATTTGGTTGTCATTTGGTATACCAAAAGTGTAAGCACCGTTATCTTTGCTTTGTACAAGGGCTTTTTCAGTAATACAAGTTGTTGGTTTTACCCTGTCATTTCTTAAATAGTTGTTAATTTTCCAATGTTTTATAACAATAACTCCACTTTCAAAAATTAAGACAAATTTTTTTGAAATTAGTATATTCATATCATCATCACTTGAACCAATCATTCGCATAATTCTTTTTGGATTATTTAGAAAACCTTCATCATCAGCCCTCATATTTAGATGAAAATATAAAAGTTGAGTGGTCTGTGGCATATCAAGGAATGCATCGCTATCGATTATACTTTTATCAAACATTCTTTTTTGAGCCATTATTTCACCTCTTCCTTAATTCTTTCTTTCGCTATTAATTGACTAATATATGCCGACTGTGAAATTCCTAATTCTTTTGATTTTTTCTCAACCCAATCCTTAAGGTTTCCTTTAAGTGTAATTGGTAATACTTTGCTTTTGTTATTCATTGTTATTCTCCTTTTCTTTGTATATTTTTTTCAAACAAACATAATTTTTTAGCGTTTTATTATTTCCTTACGCACTTTAATAGTAATATAATTATTATACAAAGTCAATAGTTTATTTTTAAGGACACAAATTGTACTTATCTAGAAAATCCTTTTAAATAGCATTAGGGGGCACTTTAAAAAAGGTTATTTTTATCACGATAG
>JBOFNA010000044.1:0-1755 GCA_051658665.1 Oscillospiraceae bacterium | reverse complement strand
CAAACATAGATAATCAATATAAAAAAGATAGAGCCCAAGATGAGTTACCACAATCTTCTGGCGGCAAGACAATAATGACGACAGAACCTAAATTCGTACCAGAAGAGGCAGTTGTAATTACATTTAAAGATACAACAAGTGCTAAAGTAAGGTTAATTGACTGTGTAGGTTATATTGTTCCAAGTTCAGTCGGATATATTGAAAATGAAACACCTAGAATGATAAGTACACCTTGGTATAATGAAGATATTCCGTTTAACTTGGCAGCTGAAATCGGCACACAAAAGGTTATAAATGAGCATTCTACAATTGGGTTGGTTATTACAACAGATGGCAGTTTTAGCGAAATACCTAGAGAAGAGTATAAAGAAGCAGAAGAAAGAGTAATATCTGAATTAAAAGATATTAACAAACCTTTTGTTATCGTTTATAACTGTAAAAATGCAAATAGTCAAAAAGCTACAGATGAAGCTGAAGTTTTAAGAGATATTTATAATGTGCCAGTTGTGCCAGTAAATTGTATGGACCTAAATGAAGAAGTAATTAAGCAAATTTTATCTGAGGTTTTAAATGAATTTCCTGTTAAAGAAATTTCTATAAATATGCCTAAATGGGTTACGTCTTTAGATGTTGAACATTGGTTAAGGGCAGATGTTTATAAAAAAATATATGATTGTTGTATAGATATTAATCATATTAGTCAGGTGCAAAATAATATAAAAGACATTATTAATTGTAAGTATGTAAATAATGTTTATATAAATAATATAGATTTAGGCTCAGGTACTATAGTTGTAGATATATCATTAAATGATAATTTGTTTTATGAAATATTAGGAGAAGCTACAGGTATTGAAATTTCAGACGAATCCCAATTAATGCCTTGTATGATAGAATTAGCTGAAATGAAAAAACAATATGAAAAAGTTAAAGCAGCATTAGATGAGGTAGAAGCAACTGGTTATGGAATAGTAATGCCATCAAGAGAAGAGATGACACTTGAAGAACCACAAATGTTAAAACAAGGTGGTAAATATGGCGTAAGGCTAAAAGCTTCAGCCCCGTCTATACATATGATGCGTGCAGATATTGAAGCAGAGGTTGCACCTATAGTTGGTAATGAGAAACAGTCTGAAGAGCTGGTTACATATTTATTAAAAGAGTTTGAAGAAAACCCAAATAAAATATGGGAGTCTAACATTTTTGGTAAGTCTTTACATGAGTTAGTAAGTGAAGGTTTGCATAATAAAATTTATAGGATGCCATCAGATGCAAGGCTAAAGATGCAGGAAACAATAGAAAGAATTATAAATGAAGGTTGCGCCGGATTGATTTGCATTATAATATAAAAAAATAAAAAGCTGATTACAGCTTTTTATTTTTTTATTAAATAGCAAACGTTATTAAATAGCAAAAATCAAATTGTTATAAAAAATAAAGGTTACAATTAAAATAGTGTAAATCTTATTGTTTAAACATCATCACAAAGTGTATGTATTTGGCTATTATTTATATCTCCGTAAGATATATAAATAAGCCTTTCTTTACATGATATATTTACAATATCTAAATTATTAAGATTTTCAAATTTAGTTATAGAAAGTTTTGTCTTATCGTGTAGTGTTTTTAGTATAAAATATTTTTTATTTACTGATATTATAGATATAATATTATTTTTATAATTTGTACATGCCTTAACGATAACACATTTATTATTAAAATATGAAGACATATCTATAAAATTGAGTTTATTTT
>JBOFNA010000043.1:0-3436 GCA_051658665.1 Oscillospiraceae bacterium | reverse complement strand
AATTTGGTTATATAAAATGTTTAATTTTTAAAACTATTTTAACAAAAAATTAAAATATAAATATCAGTAAAAATAAACTGTGAAATAAATCTTAATATTATAATTATATTTTGTTATACCTTATTTAGGTTTAGTTATTTAATAAGGTATGAAGTTTTGGTTATAAATAATAATATACAATATTTTTATATATAAAGTATATTTTGATAATGCATGCAATTAAAACATACGTCTATAGTATATATATATGTTAAATGTATAAGAATCTAAAGTTTGAAGCTTTGAAAGGTAGATTATTAATGAAGAAAATTTTATTTTTAGCCAATTCACATTTACATTTATATAGACTTAGGAAAGAACTTATACAATCATTTTTAGACGATAAAAATGAGGTTTATATTTGTTTATCAAATGGAAACTTAATTGACGAATTAAAAGGTATGGGTTGCAAGTTTATAGATATATATGTAGATAGTAGAGGGACTAATCCATTAAAAGATAGTAAACTTCTTTTTAAATACTACAGGATTATAAAAAAAATAAAACCAGATATAGTTATTACTTATACAATAAAACCTAATGTTTATGGTGGGCTAGTTTGTAGGTTTAATAAAGTTAAATATTTTGCAAATATTACAGGTTTAGGTAGCGCATTTGAAAGAAAAGGGTTATTTTCAAAAATGGCAACATTTTTATATAAAATATCTTTAAAAAATGTTGATAAGGTGTTTTTTCAAAATAAAGGTAACAGGCAGTTTTTTTTAGATAAAAAAATTGTTAATAGTGAAAGAACAGTTTTGATAAATGGATCTGGAGTAAATGTTGAGGAATATAAAAAAGAAGAGTACCCTGAAAACGATGAGACAATAAGGTTTGTTTTTATTGGCAGAATTATGAAAGAGAAAGGTATAGATGAAATTTTCTTTGTAGCCAAAAAAATTAAAGAAAGATATAATAATATTATTTTTGATATTATAGGTCCAATGGAAGATAATTATAATAAAGAGATAAAAGAATTAAATGAAAATGATATAATAAATTATTATGGATACAGAGAAGACATTCACCCGTATTTAAAGCAAAGTCATTGTTTAATCTTACCTTCTTATCATGAAGGTATGTCTAATATATTACTTGAAGCAAGTTCAGTAGGAAGACCGCTGATTACAACTAATATAGATGGTTGCAGAGAAATTGTTATAGATAACGAAAACGGTTTTTTATGTGACGTTAAATCTGAAGATAGTTTATATAAAAATGTTGAGAAATTTATTAATTTAAGTTATGGCGAAAAGAAAGAAATGGCAGATAAAGCAAGAAAAATTGTGGTTGAAAACTTCAGAAGAGAAGATATTACAGAAAAGATAAAAAGTGAAATATATAAAATATAGGTAGTGGTAGGTTATATGAATTTATATGAAAAAATAGTTAATAAGAATGAAAAGATATCTATAGTTGGACTTGGTTATGTAGGTATGCCAATAGCAGTTGCTTTTTCTAAAAAGATAAATGTAATTGGTTTTGATTTAAATAAAGAAAAGATAGAACTTTATAAAAAAGGCATTGATCCGACAAAAGAAGTTGGGGATGATATAATCAAAAATAGTAGTGTAGAGTTTACTTATGATGAAAGAAAGCTTTTAGATGCTAAATTTCATATTATTGCAGTACCTACACCTGTTAAAAAAGACAATACACCTGATTTAAGTTTAGTTGAGTCTGCGTCAGAAACAGTGGCTAGAAATCTTAAAAAAGGTGATATTGTCGTTTACGAATCTACAGTTTACCCAGGTGTAACTGAAGATATTTGTGTGCCGATTTTGGAAAAAACATCAGGGTTGGAGTATGGTGTTGATTTTAAGGTTGGTTATTCTCCAGAGAGAATTAATCCAGGTGACAAGGTACACAGGTTAGAAACTATTATTAAGATAGTTTCTGGAAGTGACAAAGAGTCATTAGATATTATTGCGAAAGTTTATGAGTTGGTTGTAGATGCAGGTGTATATAAAGCTAAAAGCATAAAAGTTGCTGAGGCGGCTAAAGTAATTGAAAACAGCCAAAGAGATATAAATATTGCTTTTATGAATGAGTTATCGATAATCTTTAACAAAATGGGTATTGAGACAAATGCAGTATTAGATGCAGCGGGAACGAAATGGAATTTTCTTAAATTTAAACCAGGTTTAGTTGGGGGACATTGTATAGGAGTCGACCCTTACTATTTAACATATAAAGCGGAGCAATTAGGGTATCATTCACAGATAATATTATCAGGCCGCAGAATTAATGATGATATGGGAAAATATGTAGCTGAAAATGTAATAAAAAAACTTATAAAATGTGGTAAAATAATAAATGAAGCAAAAGTTGGTGTACTAGGACTTACATTTAAAGAAGATTGTCCAGATACTAGAAACTCAAAAGTTATAGATATAATAAAAGAACTTAAAGATTACGAAATAAACTCAATTATTTATGATCCGGTAGCTGATAAAGAAGAAGCGACGAGTGAATATGGTGTAAGTTTTTGTGATTTAGATGACTTTAAAGGCTTAGATGCTTTGATTATAGCTGTATCACATGACGAATTTATAAATATGAAATTTGATTTCATTGAGAAAATGTTTAAAGACATAGATAATAGTAAAAAAATAATAGTAGATATAAAAGGGATTTTAAATAAAGAAGAAATTGAACAAAAAAAATATTTGTATTGGAGTTTATAATATGAGCTATAAAGATTTAAGTTTTCCTAAAGATAGTAAATTTTTAATAACAGGCGGAGCTGGATTTATTGGGTCAAATCTTTGTGAAGCATTGTTGGATATGGGATATAAAGTAAGGTGTTTGGATAACCTATCAACAGGTAAAGAAGAGAACGTAAAAGATTTTATAGATAACCCTAATTTTGAATTTGTGAAAGGTGATATTAGAGATTTCAAAACTTGTTTAGATGCATGTAAAGAAATTGACTATGTTTTAAATCAAGCTGCAATAGGTAGTGTACCTAGAAGTATAAATTTACCTTTAGTTTATTGTGTTAACAATATTACAGGCACAGTAAATATGTTAGAGGCATCAAAATTAGAAAAGGTGAAAAAATTTGTATATGCAAGTAGTTCATCAGTTTATGGAGATGAGCCTAATTTACCTAAAAAAGAGGGAGTAGAAGGAAATTTACTTTCACCATATGCATTGACTAAATTGGTAGATGAGCTATGGGGCGAACAGTATAAAAAACAATATGATTTAGACACATATGGTCTTAGATATTTCAATGTTTTTGGAAGAAGACAAAATCCAGATGGTGAATATGCTGCGGTCATACCTAAATTTATAAAACATATTTTAAATGATGAGTCACCGACTATAAATGGAGATGGAAATCAGTCTAGAGATTTCACCTATATAGAAAATGTAATAGATGCCAATTTAA
>JBOFNA010000042.1:0-1764 GCA_051658665.1 Oscillospiraceae bacterium | reverse complement strand
ATCAAGTTAATTGTGAACTTATGAAAAACACTAAGCATAACTCAATATTTATGCATTGTTTACCTTCTTTTCACGATATAAAAACGACTATAGGTGCTGAAATATACGAAAAATTTGGTTTAAAAGAGATGGAAGTTACAGATATGGTTTTCGAATCATATAAATCCGTTGTATTTGACCAAGCTGAAAATAGAATGCATACAATAAAAGCGATTATGTATGCTACGCTTTATTAATCTTAAAATTAAATGATATTTGTAACTATTAAAATAGTTTGGTGTATTTAAAACTGTTACATATGTAAAAACGATGATTATCAATCTATTTTATTGTAAATAAGGAGAGAACTTAATGAAAATAAAGTTTGAAAATAAATTTAATATACCTAGTTCTTATAGTATACTAATTTTATTAACTATAGTAATTGGGTTACTTACATTTGTAATACCTCAAGTTGAAAACGCTTCTCTAAGTCAAGTATTTATGGCTCCTGTTAGAGGGTTTGAAGATAGTATGGATATATCTTTATTTATTTTAATTATTGGAGGATTTCTAGGTATTGTTAAACATACGGGAGCGTTAGATGCCGGAATACACAATTTAGTTAAGGTAATGAAGGGTAGAGAAATAATGTTAATACCTATTCTTATGTTTATTTTTTCACTAGGTGGTACGACTTATGGTATGTTAGAAGAGACAATTGCTTTTTACGCGCTAATAGTGGCAACAATGATATTAGCGAAAATGGACGCATTAGTTGGAGTTAGTACAATTTTACTTGGTGCAGGTGCAGGTGTTTTAGGGTCAACTGTTAATCCTTTTGCAATAGGTGTAGCAGTAGATGCTTTGACAAAATCTAACCCAGATATAAAAGTAGATCAAGGTATTATAATCTTTTTAGGGTCTATTTTATGGATTTCATCATTGTCGATATCAATATTTTTTGTTGTTAGATATGCTAAAAAAGTTAAATCTAACTTAGGTTTTTCAATGTTATCAAAAGAAGAAATAAAGTTATCGGAAGAAGAGTTTAAAGGCAAAAAGCTTACTCAAAATATTAACCTTACAGGGAGTATGAAACTTACATTAGTTTTGTTCTTTATATCTTTTTTAATTATGGTAATAAGTCTAATACCTTGGCAATCTTTTGGGGTGAATATTTTTGAGAGTACGAATTTTTTAACGGGAGAAGCTCTTGGAGATTGGTATTTTCCTGAGTTACAGGCATGGTTCTTTTTGTGTTCAATCATTATTGGTGTTTTATCCGAAATGAAAGAAAAAGAAATAATCAAAAGTTTTATAAATGGTGCATCTGAAATGGTTTCTGTTATACTTATTATAGCTATATCAAGGGGTATATCTGTTCTTTTGGCAGATACTGGTTTTGACACATATATATTAGAGGTGGCATCTTTACAGTTAAGAAATATTTCTGCATTTTTATTTGCAGGTGGATCATATATTGTTTATATTTTGTTATCATTTTTAATACCTTCAACATCTGGGTTAGCAACAGCATCAATACCTACACTTGGAAATTTGGCTAACAACTTAAACTTAAGTCCAGAAGTAATGATTGTAATATTTTCAGCGGGGTCAGGAATTGCAAATTTATTTATACCTACTAGTGGGGTTATAATGGGTGGTTTGGTTATTGCTAAAGTTGAATATTCAACTTGGTTAAAATTTGCATCAAAAATTTTACTTTGTATATTTATAGCTAATATTATCATTTTATCTATTGCAATGGCTATTATTTAATAT
>JBOFNA010000041.1:0-4623 GCA_051658665.1 Oscillospiraceae bacterium | reverse complement strand
GTTTGCTTTTAACGCTTTTTTATCTAGTATGATATTTTTATTATTTGTTATTATATCCAATATACGATTCATTTCATTTTGCATAAATAAATATTTTTCAGCATTTCTTTTTGCTGAATCTACACGAAGTAACGAGTGGAAATTCATTACTTTAATAACATTTTTAATTCTCATAATTACTCACTTTTTTCTGTAATAGAATTTTTGAAAAGCTCTAGTATATCATCAGGACTTAAGCTTTCATATTTATATTGGTTTAATCTATCGTGGTTTTGTTTTCCTAGTTTAAGTTTATTCCTTAATTCAGGACTCATCTCATCTGGATTACTCAACTCGTAAATATCTTTTGTTTCTAAATAACTTAAAAGTTCTCTTCTTACTTTTGTGCCTAAATGTTTTATTTCTTTGTCTTGTACTGCTCCACCTAACCTTGATACTGATAACCCGTAATCGATAGCTGGCTTTTGACCTTTATCGAATATTTTTTTAGATAAAACAATTTGACCATCAGTTATAGAAATAATATTTGTTGATATGTAGTCACTAATATCTCCGCCTTTTGTTTCAACAATTGGCAATATTGAAATAGAACCACCATCTTTATGTTGACAACCCTTTTCCAACATTCTTGAATGAGTATAAAATATATCAGGTGGGTACGCCTCTCTACCTGGGACTTTACCAGAAAGTAAAGAAATCTCTCTATATGCATCAGCGTGTCTCTTAAGGTCATCTATAACTATTAAAACATCTCTTTTGACTTGCATAAATGCTTGTGCAATAGATACAGCTACATATGGTGCTAAAGACAATACTGGTGTTTTCATATCATTAGTTGCTGATAATATAATTGTGTTTTTCATAGCACCTTTCATAGATAAAGATGTATAAATTTCTTTTACTTCTTTTTTTGTTTTACCAATAGCAACATATATAGATATTAAATTTTTATCTTTTTGGTTTACTATAGTATCTAAAGCAATTTGTGTTTTACCAGTGCTTTTATCACCTATAATTAATTGTCTTTGACCTTTTCCAATAGGATATATTAGATCGATACCAGCTATACCAGTTAAAAGTGGTCTTTGTACATTTGACCTATCTAATATAGAAGTATTATCTCTTTCAACTGTTAGATTTTTAGCTTTATCAAATTCTTTTCCACTTAACAAATCATTACCAAAAATGTCTATTATATGTCCCAATGAATCTGTAGAAAATTTAAATTTATAATCTTCGCCTGTTCCAGTAGCTTTATCTCCAACTGTTAACTGTTTATTTTCTTTTGTTATTGCAACAATAATACTACTTCTTTTTATACAAGTAACATATCCAAAAGCTTTGTCCTCAATATTTATACGTTCAAAAAACGCAACATCATCAAGTCCTGTTATTTCAATCATAAACTCTTGTATTTTTACAACTTTTCCCACTTCATAAACATTATTGTTTTCATCTATATCATTAATTTTACTGTCTATATTTTGTCTTATATTATTAACATTGTTTTTATTACCCATAATTCCTCCCAAAACTATAGTCATAGATTTTATTTCTATAAATTATCTTTAAACCTTCTATGATATCTTCATCTACTATAAAATCTATATGATCGTCTTCACAAATAATAGTTTCTAAATCTTTAGATAACCTAACAATGGCATTTTTATCAATTAAAGTTTTATTTTCTTCAACAAAATTAATAAATTCTAATAATTCGAAATTTCCTTTGTCTTCAATGAATTTATTTAATATTTCATTTTCTTCTTTAATAAAAATGTTGTTTAGATACTCTAACTGCTCATCTTTATTCTTTAACAAGAGCTTATATCTAACGTCAAATATAATTTTTTCTTTAATTGAACTAAAGTAACTATCTATTGTATTGTTTTCAAGTAAAAACTTTTGTTTGAATTGATTTATAATCTCTTCATAGTTTAATTTAAAACTTTCCTTTAGATATCTATAGTTTTCAAAAAAACTTTCATCTGTATAATCTGCAACTTTAGCTATAGTAAAGTTACTTGCGTTATTTGACCCAACGTTATTATGTTGATTATAAGTAATTTCGCCTTCTCTACTAATATCTTCTATTTTATTTTCTAATTCTTTTATTTCTAATATTTTATTATCTATAATGTCATCGTAAACATTAAGTCTAGTTATAAACTCATTTTTTGCTCTGTATCTTAAATTAGCAGAAACTTGACCTAAAATTAAAATTATAAAACCATTAACTATAACAAAAACAGAAATAACTGCAATTAAATCACTAATCATAAAGCCCCTCTATCTATTTTGTTTAGCTAGTAAACGGATTAAAGAATAATAGAACTAACACAAAACCAAATAATAGTAACAATAGCATAGTTATAACTATAGCTATAACCATAACCGCTTGAATAACGTCACTTTTTGTTTCTGGATTTCTGCCAATTGACTCTGCTACTTTAGATCCTAAATTCCCCATGCCTATTCCTAATCCTAAAAAAGCTAAACCTAAAATCATCCCTATAGCAGTAAGTGTAGCTGATATAACTTGTGCAATCTGTGCTTCCATATTTTCAATCCCCCATAAATTTATTTATATTTATTCAAAACCTTTGTTTCTGCTCTTATTTCTATAGGCTGCCCCTTGTAGATAGCATTTTCAATCTTAAACACAAAATCTGATTTATTTAACTCTGATTCAGGAACATCAAATGAAATTATATAACCATTATTTGACATAGATAGATTAGTATCTATATTATTAAGTGATATAAACTCATCATCTCCATAAAAACCAACTTGTGCTGATTCTAAGAATATTAAGCTATCTGTTTTAACTCTTAAAGATATAGATGACCTTGACACTTTAATCGCATCTATTGATGAATTAATATCTCTAGTTATTATTTTTTTTGTATCTACAATAGTTTCGACAAACCTTGATTCACCTGTACTTGATATTTGCTCTGATAAATAACCAATAGATATTACATACTCATTATTCGGATTTGTATTTAATATCTCTTTGAAAGTTTCGAATTTACTTATATCTATTCTTTGTGAATTTCCGCTAGAATCAACAACGTCTAAAAATGTGCTTATATATTTATTTTCACTATCAAAAATATAATAATTTACAACTATATTAGAAATATTGTCTACTATTGCATTTAGCTGAATTCTACTTCTATTTACAGAAGTACTTGGTAAAGATGAACCGCCGCTGTTGTTTCCAGTGTTTCCGCTACTATTTCCGCTACTATTACCGCCGCCGCTACCACCACCATCGGACCCATCTAAACTATTTGTGTTATTGTTGCTTTCGCTGTTATTCTCATTATTATTGTCGTCGTCGTTGTTATTGTTGTTATTATCTCCATTATTGTTTTCGCCATTATTCCCATTGTTATCTAATGATATATCTGGTTTATATTCGTTTGTACTACCTTGTATCCTTTTAAGATCAATTTCATTCTCAGATATTTTTAAAGTTTCATTTGAAATATCAAAAGTAAAATTATCTGAAGCTAAAACCATAGGTTTTATTGTTTTAAAGTTTTCTTTATCATTAATTACCTGTGCATTTCCTGCCTTATCTAAAACAACCTCTACGTATTTTGCTGTAGCAAACCTATCGTTATCACTAACTATTCTACTACCTATCATCAAATATCTTCTATCGTCAATTTTTAAGAAAACAGTGTTATTTAAATTACTTATCGTAGTATGGTAACTGTCTATTGCAGCAACCTGACCATCTCCAAAAACTTCAAACCCACCGCCAAATATATCTATTTTATTTGAGTTGATATCATATATAACAGATTTTCTACCTAAATTATACTTACTAGTATCATTAGTTAGTTCTAAAGAATACGAACCATCCCATTTTTTATATATAGTTCCGTCAGCATTAATATCCAATAAGTTCCTATTTGCATCGTAAACGATACTATCTTTTACGATGCTCCTAGGTTCTTGTTTATTGCCAAGGCTCCTAATAATCATAATAGAAAACGTAGAAAATATTAATAATATAACGACAGCAAATATTGTGAATGTTGTCTTGTTTTTATTATTTATCGTTCTCATTACTTACCTCTTAAATAGTTTTGTTTTATGGTCTGTGCCTATAATTGATTGAATGTGTTTTCAAAATATCTCCGTTGACATCTGTAAATTCCAATTGTATACTATAAAGTCCTGCTAAAGTAAGGTTTGTATCTATTGTTATAATCTTACTAGCGCCCTCTGTTATAGTTACAAAAGGCATTGTTCCTAAAATTGCTCTTCCTTGCGGGTCATATACTGCATATACCATATTTTGTATATTATTTAAACCAAAACTATTATTAAAAACAATATTTATATCATTTCTATTTACAGCATTTGCTTCAACAGTAACTATACCTAGATTTATACCAGATGCATCTAAAGTTTTAAATACAAAATCTCTAATTTGTGATTGATACAATCCATCTCCATTTAAGTCTGACTCTACAGTTACTCTGACTATATACGATGTATCTAATGCCAAACCTATCACTTTTAAGTTTTTATTTATATCAGTTATAGAATGATTGACATCTGTAACCCCTGTAATTGTTATAGGTACATTTGGCGCGTTTGCAT
>JBOFNA010000040.1:0-4632 GCA_051658665.1 Oscillospiraceae bacterium | reverse complement strand
ATTTTATACGAGTCTTTTCTATATCCTAAACCTGGGTTAGTAACACCATTAAACGATGGCAGCCACAAAGACATGAGTATCTTCACATTTATAGATAGAAGCCTCGTAATCTCTAAATATTTTAATAGATTTATTTTATTAGGGTTAAATTCAGACATTAATAATTTAAGTAAAACTTTTCTATCGGCTAAAAATTTAGGTAAGATAGTTGAAAAAGAAATGTTTAAAACAACAAAAAATATAAATACACATAAAGGTATTATTTTTTCTATATCTCTAAATTTAGTATCTATTGGTATATGTTTACAACAAAATAAAAAAATAAATATATATAACTCAAGTTTTTATATAAAGTTGTTAACTAAAGATATTCTAACTCATTACGATAATTTAAATATAAATAAAAACAATTTATCTAAAGGTGATATTTCTTTTTTAAAGTATAAAATAAAAGGTGCTAGACATCAAGCCTTTTATGGTTATCCTGTTGTGAAAAAGGCTTTAAAATTTTTAACAATTAACATAGATAACAAAAACAACAATTTTAGAACAAGTTTTTATAAAGCATTAATTTTTATAATATCTATAAATAATGATACCAATATATTAAACAGAGGTACTATAAAAAATTTATTAAAGGTTAAGCAAATAGCCAATTCAATTTTAAAAGATAATTTCACAAATAAATATAAAATTAAAAAATTACATAATTACTTCTTAAATAAAAATTTAACAGCAGGTGGTTCTGCAGATTTATTAGCAGTAACTATTTTTTACTTTTTAATTGAAAATCAAACTTTAAAGTCTGATTAACAAAAAAGATTAATTAAAAACATTTTGTTTTTAATTAATCTTTTTTTAAAGTTTCTATATAAATTAACTCATCTTTAGTTAATTTAACATTATTTAATAAATCTGGCCTTTTAAAATAGGTGTTTTTTAAAGACATCTTTTTTCTATAATCTTCAATATTTTTATGATTACCTGATAAAAGTACATCCGGTACTTTTGTATTTAACCAAACAGCAGGTCTTGTATAATGATCATACTCCAACAAACCGTTATAGTGACTTTCATCTTCGTAGCAAATATCGTTTTTCAAAACATCTGAAACAAGTCTACAAACACAATCAGAAACAACTACAGCTGCTATTTCACCACCTGTTAAAACATAGTCACCAATAGATAACTCAAAATCAACAATTTCATCAATTAATCTTTGATCGATACCCTCATAATGTCCACAAATCAAGATAATATGTTCATAATTAAATGCCAAATCTTTAGCAATTTGTTGTGTCAAAACTTTACCTCTAGGTGACATAAGTATTGTAATTGGCTTTTTATCTAATTTTGTTATTACACTATTATAACAATTGTATAACGGATCTGCCATAAAAATCATGCCTTGTCCCCCACCATATGGGTAATCATCAGTGCGATTATGTTTATCTTTAGTATAGTCTCTAATATTGTGACAATTTATAATGACTTTATTATTTTTTCTTGCTCTACCTATAATGCTTTCAGATAAAAAGTTGTCTACTATTTCAGGGAAAATAGTTAAAATATCAATCTTCATCTTCAAATAACCCTGCTAATGGCCTAGCCTTTATTATATTGTTTTTAATATCTATATTCACTTCTATA
Source organism: Oscillospiraceae bacterium (assembly GCA_051658665.1). Taxonomy (GTDB): domain Bacteria; phylum Bacillota; class Clostridia; order Oscillospirales; family Ruminococcaceae; genus JBOFNA01. The sequence continues at coordinate 2,982 of JBOFNA010000040.1, read as the reverse complement.
GATGGTATTATAGGTAATAATAAAGTTTTTCCGCTTTTAGATTTTATATAATAAATATCATTTGCACCATGATTTAAAATATCTTCAACCTCGCCATAAAGTACATTAGTATCTATATCATAAACTTTCATACCAATAATATCTTGTATGAAATAACTGCCTTCACCTAACTTAAACATATCTCTATGTATATATATAACTTTATTTCTAAGTTTTTCTGAATCCTCTATTTTATCAAAACCTTTAAATTTTACAATTGCAACATTTTTATGTTGCCTTATTTTTTCTATATCTAAAGTTTCTTTATTCTTTGTATCTATATAAACTTGTCCTATATCATATAAAACATCAACGCTATCACAATAACATTGTATCTTAACTTCGCCTTTTAACCCTTGCATTGCAACAATTTTACCTGCTTCTAAAAACTGCTTCATATTCCATCCTTTAAAAAGTTATAATGTAAAGGAAAGTTAAAGACAACTTTCCTTTACATTATATAATTTCAACAGCAACTTTTATACCTTTTTTTGCAGCAGATGCTCTAACAATAGTCCTTATAGCTTTAGCCGTTTTACCTTGCTTTCCTATAACCCTACCTGTATCAGTTTCTGCAACTTTCACTGTATAAACAATTACTCCCTCTTCATTAATTGAACTTTCTTCGATGCTAATTTCATCTTTCTTTTCAACTAAATCAGAAACCATTGCTATAATTAAATTTGTCATTAAAACCACCCTTTACCAGATATTAAAATTAGATAATACCTTGTTTTTTCAAAATAGCCTTAACTGTATCTGTTGGTTGCGCACCATTATTAATCCATTGTTTTGTTTTTTCTCCATCTATGCTAACAACGCTTGGTGTTTTCATTGGATCATAAGTGCCAATTTCTTCGATAAATCTACCGTCTCTAGGAAATCTAGCATCCGCAACAACAATACGATAAAATGGAGCTTTTTTAGAACCTAATCTACGTAATCTTATTTTAACCGCCATATTAGTTTACCTCCTGTTTAATAATATATATATAAACCATAAATGGTAAATATCAAATTTAAAAGTTAAAGTTACATTGGAAAGTTAAAAGGTAACTTTTTTCTTTTACCTTTACTATTGAAACCTGTCATCTGTTTTATCATCTTTGATGTTTGTTCAAATTGTTTTAAAACTTTATTAACCTCTTGTACCTCTACACCTGAACCTTTTGCTATACGTCTTTTTCTTTGTGCATTTATTATCTTAGGGACTTCTCTTTCTTGAGTCGTCATTGAGCGAATTATAGCTTTTACTCTGTGTAATTGACGTTCATCTATATCGCTTTCAGATATTTTGTTTCCTAAATTACCTGGTAGCATACCTAAAATTTGTTGTATAGAACCCATTTTGTCTAATTGCTCAAACTGTGATAACATATCGTTTAAATCAAACTTATTTTGTTTAATCTTTTTTTCTAACTTTTCTACTTCTTTTTCATCATAGTTATCTTGGGCTTTTTCTATCAGAGAAAGTACATCTCCCATACCCAAGATTCTAGACGCCATACGATCAGGGTGAAATTGCTCTAAATCATCAAGCTTTTCGCCTGTCCCTATAAATTTAATAGGCTTACCTGTAACAGCCCTTACACTTATCGCAGCTCCACCTCTTGTGTCACCATCAAGCTTTGTTAAAATAACTCCATCTATTTCAAGTAAATTATTAAAACTCTCAGCAACATTAACAGCATCTTGTCCCGTCATTGAGTCTATTACTAGTAAAATTTCATTGGGCTTTACTGCTTCTTTAACATTTTCAAGTTCTTTCATTAAATCGTCATCAATATGTAATCTACCAGCAGTATCTAAAATAACTATATCATAACCATAGTCTTTAGCGTGAGATAATGCATTTTTACATATCAAAACCGGATTTTCTTCGCCCATAGAAAAAACGGGTACACTTATACTTTCCCCAATAACTTTAAGTTGCTCAATAGCAGCTGGTCTATAAATATCTGCCGCAACTAAAAGTGGCCTATGACCATCTTTTTTTAACATTTTAGCTAATTTACCAGAATGTGTAGTTTTACCAGACCCTTGTAGCCCGCACATCATTATAATACAAGGTGGCTTAGATGGTATTTTAATTCGCTCAACATTTTTACCCATCAACTCAACAAGCTCATCTTTTACAATTTTTATAACCTGTTGTGACGGAATTAAACTTGTTAAAACATCTTGCCCTAAAGACTTTTCGCTTACAACTTTAACAAAATCTTTTGCAATCTTATAATTTACATCGGCTTCAAGTAATGCGACTCTAACTTCACGCATTGCATTTTTAATGTCACTTTCGCTTAACTTTCCCTTTGATTTTAAGCCTTTAAATGCTGCACCTAACTTTTCAGCCAAACCTTCAAATGCCATCTAATCCTCCTTTACTTAATTTTTTCTAGTTCTTTTTTTATTTCATCTATGCTTTGTAAAATATTGTCTTTCCTATATCCTTGTATATTACACTGTCTTTCAATTTCTAAAAAAATAGTTTTTATTTTCAAAACACTAGTTTCAATAATTTTATTTTTGTGTGATATTAAAAGTTTTTCATCAAAATCTTTTAATATGGTTTCTCCCCTTTTAATTGCATCTCTTACACCTTGTCGGCTAATTGAAAAATGTTCAGCAATTTCAGATAAAGATAAGTCTTCATTGTAGTAAAGGTCAACCATATCATATTGTGTTGAAGTTAAAAGCTTGCCATAAATATCTAAAAATAAAGATATTTTTAAATCTTTCATTTAACTCCTCCATTTTAATTTATAAAATAATCAATTTAAAAATTATACTTTTAAAAACTAAAAGTGTGTAAAGTTAATTGCTTTACACACTAATTATACCTTTAAATTTTTGATCTGTCAAGTATTTTTCTTTACACTCTTTTTTGCTCTAATTTATCAATTTGTAATTTTGTTTCCTCAATAGCTTTACCAATTGTTATAT
>JBOFNA010000039.1:0-4256 GCA_051658665.1 Oscillospiraceae bacterium | reverse complement strand
CAAATCGGTGGTTGACCTTTAAGGGTCAACCACAGGTGTTTATTGTTCGACATCTCCAAGTAATCGAGAGATTCCCAAGTAATCCAATAGCTCTTGTTTACACAGAGGATTACACGTCACCCACCAGACATGATGACGACGAAAAGCAATCAAATATTTGAGTTTGATCAAACGATAGCCAACATCAATTGTGATAAAGTTAGCTCTACACAAATTGCTTAGTTTTACTACTTTTACGCTTTGTGTTTTTTCAAATCTCGACAGTGGGCGCGTACCGTTAAGCGTATTGCCCACCATAGCCGAGCCATAGAGCTTTAAAATTGGTTCAATGTCCACAAGTGTTTATTCCTCAATTGGCGGAACGTATTTAACATGGCAGATTGCTTGACCTTCTTCGTTAATCGACTCAATAAAAGCGCGATAGGGACGGGTATCGGCTGTTTGAATATTTGTACGAGGATATTTTTGCTTCGGATAGCGACGATTTTTCTCCGTGCCAACGGTTAAATTCAGTACGGCATCAAAAAAAGTATCAGCAATAGCTTGGGACGCAAACCAACCTGATACTCTAGCTCTATATTCATTTAATTCCAGTTCAGCGTATTGATTGCCCTGTTGCCAAACCAAGTTTTCAAAATTAATTTTCCAATTGTAGGTTTCTTTTGCCCCAGGTATTTGTATTTGTCTGTAGTTACTGCCACGACTACGTTTAGGGTAATTGTCAAATGTGACAAAATGGAGGATTAATACTTTGCCCTCAACGTTGGTCACGTATTTAGGTGAGGCGACGATGCTAACTACTTCGGTCGGTTCGAGCATACACTGCGCTTTTTGAATTTCTGCACGCGCTTTGTATGCTGCTAATTCTGCTGCTTCAGTACCTTTAATTACGGCTACAGTGATTAAATTGGATTCAACTACGCCGTCTGTGCAGATTATTTCTTCTACTGTAATTGGTGAAAATTCCATAATGTTTACGCTGTCTGTAACAAAACATTGTCCGACAGTTAAATTAGCGGTAAGCAAATTGTTTTCAAAAATCAGGTCGAAATTACAACCGTCAAAGCCAATACCGTCAGCACGATCTCGTCCGTCAGCACCATCTCGTCCGTCAGCACCATCTTGTCCATCAACACCATCTCGTCCGTCAGCACCATCTTGTCCATCAACACCATCTCGTCCGTCAGCACCACTAAACCCACGTAATCCCCTCTCTCCATCTTGACCTTGTATCGTATCGGGTAACGTCAGTAATATTGTTGCCGTGTCTTGGCTTTTGCCATCAGCTACAGTTAAATACAAATAGTCACTACTGTAACTACCATCAATAGCTAGATTTGAATCTGATTCTTGGTAATTATGAGCTTGGGTAAAATCTAAATTTATATGCGCTTCTAATTCAATTTCAAATTGAGCAATAATTTCGGCTTTTATACGAGCGATAATAATTGGAATATAAAGATCAATATCAAAATCAGATTTAGGTAAAGTAATTGTTTCGCTGTCATTTTTTGAGCCCACAGCCACAAATACTTTTAAACTGTTGTCACTGCTATTTACGGCTAAGGCAACATCAACCTCTGGTTCTGGTAGCTTAATTGTTTCGCTGTCATTTTTCGAGCCAACCGCTACAAAGACTTTGAGGTCTTGATTGGAGCTAGCAGCTAGACTAACCGTCACTTCAGGTTCTTCATAGTTATGCGCTTCGGGAATATCTTGATTTGTATGCGCCTCAAAAGATGCCTGTAATAGCTCTATTGCTTGCTCTAAAGCACTAAGACGATTTTCAAGTTCTTCGCATTTAGCAGCAGTGCAAAGGTTATCACAACTCATGTTGCACTCCCACAATAATCAGCTTGAGGGATTGATTGAACGCTTACACCCCCCGCGTTGTAGCAACAAATATGGTCGTCACATTCAATCGGACAAGTGCCATCAGGGCAAGATTGACAATTGTTACAGTCACAAATTACTTGGTATTCAGGAGAAGGACAACCAGGAGCCGAACAGATTTGAGCTACAAAACTATCAAAAGGGGTGGCGTTAGGATTACGTAAAGCATTGGGATTAGGCGGAATAACATAAATAGCGTTGTTGTAAATATTTAAACATTCGCTAGGTATAGGATCTGCTTGAGGAATCGAAATAGGTGCAGGAGATAATCCAGGCTGACGACTCGCGCTGTATTGATAAGGAACTACCTCAACCTTTTCTAAATAAGGCAGTTTTTTAATCTCGATTGAATGCCTGACATCACTAAGCTTGCAAGGTATTTTTTCAACTTCAGGGCAAACCGCGCGAGTTTCTTGATGGACTATTTGCCCTTTTTTAGTGACTTTGAAAAGGCAATTAGTCGGTCTATTGCCACAAGTATCAGGTTGATTGTCTACCCTAGTAATTGTGACTGAAGTTATTTCTTCTCGAATGTTGTTTCCAGCCGTAAAAGTTTCTGATGTTTTGTCGCTGCCATCAGAATTAGAGTGAAGTACAACTACATAAGTTTGGTCATAACCTTGAATTGACTTACTTTCTCTGATATATACTCTTTTGATTTTTCCTAACCTATTACTAAAAGTTACAGGATAGTTTTGGATAAATTGATTGTTATGTTTAAAATACCTATTTAAATTAACGACAACGTTGTAGTGAATCGGGCATTGTCCCCCTGTAAAATTAGGAATATCGACGCTTGTTGAGTAATCATCAGCGCCGATAATTTCTTGCCAAGCTTCATTTGGATAGCGCCAACGAACTTTAGGTGGTAAATACTCTTGATAAACCACAGAGGCGCAACTTGAGGGTATACAGTGCCAATTACCCATTACGAAATATTGTCAGGATCTAAAGTTACGCCTAATGAATCGTTTTGATAGGCGGTCGCCACTAATTGATAACCAAATTGATTTACGTTGTTTCTCGAAACATTGCGCTTGCCTTGGTTAGTAACGTAGAGCTTAACCGTTTCATCATTGTTGTCGGCTGCTTGATTGGCTTGAGATAAAAGCAGCAATGACCAGAGAATTTTAGAGGCGTAATCATTTTTATTGGCGTCGGTTAAAGCTGAAATATTTAGACCGTAGTTAACGCCAGCGATTGTGATTGTGGTGAGGTTATTTAGATCGATTGAGAGAACTTTTGTTGTAGCGTTTAAAGCAACACTTGAACCAAATCTTTGAGCCAGAGTTAGATCAGCCATAAGTAGAAAATTAATTAATTTTTCCTATTATTCCCAATTCAACTAACAATTATTGGTTCTGGTTCTACATAGAACAAGTACCTTTACTGATGACGCTAAACATTGCTACAAGTACTATTGAGCCAATTATATTTACTTTTTATTGGTTGCTAGTACTGGAATTGTAGATATCTGAATACAATTCCAGCACCTATTTTTTCGCATATGAAAAATCACGGTAAAGGTCAATCGGCTATCTGGACACCGCAAATTATTCGGCAAATGCGATCGCGTTTTAAATCTCCGACTCAAAGATTGATTTTTGAAATCTCGCTGTTTACAGGGGAACGGATGGGCGCGATTGTCCAGTTACTCGTAAGTGACGTATTTGATAAAAGTGGTAAAGTACTTGAATTCATTACCTTTGCAGCGACTACCAGAAAAAGCACAAAACACGGAATGGCTGCTACCCGTCAAGTAGCAGTTCATCCTGACTTGAAGTTTTATCTAGAAACTTATACGTTTGACGGATCGGGTTATCTGTTTCCCTCAGATAGTGAGCATGGTCATATTAGTTTGCGCGCGGTCGATAAGTATTGGAGAGCTATTTTTAGTGAACTTGGTCTTACTGGTTACTCGACTCATTCATCTAGAAGATGGGTAATTAACAGTTTGAGAAAGTCAGGAATTGAAATTGTCACCATCGCGGAAACTATGGGCATGAACATTCAGACCGTAAGGCATTATCTCGATAACGATCCGCGTGAATGTAGACGCGCGATCGCCACACTTTCAGTATGAAGTCACGACAACAGGGTGAGCTTAATTGGCAACTATTACACGGTTTTTTTGCCGTTTTTCCAGATTGGATTGACGTGAAAACTTTAGCCAATGCCACTGGTTTACACGTTAATTCGGTTAAGGTTCACGCCGATCATTTGATTAGGAGCGGCTATCTAGAGGAAAAGCTAATTAGAAAAGCGTTTCCAACCAACAATAGCAGTCGTGAAATAATTCACTATCGATTAGCTAGCACCATTAAAAGTTCTCACCGCTGCTAGTACCTCTGATAATTCTGCAC